>CAZFOX010000007.1:0-6471 GCA_964520565.1 uncultured bacterium
GATGCCGGTGGTCAGAATCTTACCGGTGCAATCGCGCAGGGCAAAAACGGCCTTTTCAAAATCCGGAGTGACCCGCACGGCGGCGATCGCGGCGGCTTCTTTTCGAAGAATGTCGGAAATGCGCTGAAGAATATCCATGGGATTGGCCTGAAAAGGGAATACTCGACTATATTTCAGGCGCAGATGGAAAGCAATGCTTTGGGAAAATCGTTAACGTTCATTCGTCGATTTCGCCCTGTGGAGGAAAAGTATCAAACTTTTTTTCGACCTGCTTAGCCTCCGCCTTCCAGACAAAAAGGCGACGGACGGCTTCCCGTTCGATACTAGTACGGCTTTTTTCGCCGGAAAGAAAAATGTTCACGGTTTTCCTATCTGTACATTCTCTGATTATTGAAAGAATAAAGCCCTTGGCAATTAGATTCTTTCAAGGAGATTCTGCGAGTTTATCTCTCAGAACACCCTTAAAGCCTTGAAAGAATTTACTAAAATCTGAATTCCAAATCTCTTTAGCTAGCATAATTGCCAAGAGATATATCTTCCTGTTAACCAAACCAATAAAACGAAAAGACTATTCATCCCGGTCTCGATCCCACACCACATGGCCGCGTTTGATGGTCATGGTGACATGCAGGTCTGGATCGAGAACCGCCAGGTCGGCGTCTTTGCCGACGGCGAGGATACCGCGCCGGTATTTCCATTGCAGTACGCGGGCGGCGTTGAGGCTGGCCATCTGCGCTGCGTGTTCGATGCTGGCTCCCGCGTGCTTGACCATCGTCCGCACCGCCTTGCCCATGTTGAGGGTGCTTCCCACCAGCGTATCGGGATTGCAGGACATGTAAGCGCGTCCCTTGCGGACTTCGACTTCCTGGCCGCTGAAGACGTACTTGCCTTCCGGCTGTCCGGCCGCCCGAATGGCGTCCGTAATCAACAGAATCCGGTCGTGGGTTTTGACTTTTAATAGCAGGCGAAGCACCGCCGGATGCAGATGCAGCGTATCGGCGATCACCTCGACGAACAATTCATCGCGCAGCAGGGTTCCGGTCACGATTCCCGGTTTCCGGTGGTGTATGGAAGGCATGGCGTTGAAGATATGAGTTACACCCTCCAGGCCGTTATCGATGGCTTCCGACAGTTCCTCGTAAGGCGCCATCGAGTGGCCGACGGACAGGTACAACGGATAGATGCGTCCATTGCTTTGCGCGACCGTCCGGCGTTTGCCCAACGCGGCGGCACGTAGAATTTCCATGGCGCCGGGAATCTCCGGGGCAATGGTCATGACTCGGATCCACGATCCGCCCACATCCATCAGCTCCTGAAAGCTTTCCAGCGTCGCTTCCCACATCCAGTCGGGGCGAATCGCGCCATGCATCTCCTTATTGAGAAACGGCCCTTCCAGGTGAATTCCCTCGATGATGCGATGCAAGGGAGCCGTTTCGCAATACTCCCGGATTTGCTCGATCTTGCGGATAAACGGTTCCCGGGGTTGGGGATAGATGGTCGCCATCAACGACGTGGTTCCATACCGGGCGTGAAAACGGGATATCTCCTCGAACGCTTTGGGATCGTCGTCGCAAAAATCGTAACCGTATCCCCCGTGAACGTGTAAATCGATAAATCCGGGCAGGACAAACTTTCCCTTGAGGTCGATTTGTGTGACTCCCGAGGGAATACAAACATCGTCCGGTTTGCCCATTTGCTCGATCTGGCCACCGGCCAAAACTAACGTACATTTATCTTCACGGCGATAGGGTGTGATCGCCGTACAATTGATTAACGCGAGAGGTTCGCCGCCGCCTTCCATATTTGTAAGAACTCCTTTGATGTGAACACTGAGGGGGAAGCTTACCCATCCCTCGATCTTCGTCAAGGAAATGAAAATGCCTAAAATTCCCGCTCCAGCATCAACCGGCTGTCATTCTCGATTTCCAACTGGTATCCAGCGGGGTGATCGAGCCGGTAACGGATAGTCTCTCCGCTCTTTTGCCAGCGAAAGAAAATATTGCCTTCCGGCAGCGGCATTTGCCCTTCGCACCAGTCTAGATTCAAATCGGAAAAACGCAGCCGAATTGTTTTCTGCGCTGGATCGACGACGTAGATACCTAACACATCCCGGTAAAGAACGTGAACGATATGCGAGGCGAAACCGTGATTGCAGCTAGCGTAAGCGCCGTCATTTTCCCATAGGGTACCGGTACGATCCGCCATATACAATAGATAGGCGATGGATTCGTCGAGAATCTGCTGGCCACGTCCATTCCGCGAGAGGATTTCCAGCCGCAAGACATTGCCGATGAATGAATTCGCAAAGTGAACTTCGGGATACGCTTTCGTCTCTTTGCGGTTGGGGCCGAATTCGTCCCGCAATACCTTCCATAATTCCGAATGCGTCTTTGGATTTGCCACGCCGAAGAAAAAGGCAAAATACTGGCATACTTCGCTGCGGTTGCGGGTAACCTTCAACTTTCCATCTTCCCGTACCGCGTTATCGACAAAGAACTGCCCGTCGAACGATTGCTTGCGGATCGTTTCCCGGATCGTTTCCGCTTTTTTACACAGATCGTCTTTTCCGTATAACCGTCCTGCCACATCGAGTACTGCTGCATACAACATGTTGGAGGGATAGTTGACATCCTGCACAAACTGGTTGGCCGCCGACCATTCCACAAACACCCAACTTTGCAGTTTCTCCAACAGACCGTCTTCGTTCTCAAATGGCTTAAAGTAATCGAGCAATTTCTCCATTTTGGGCTGGAGGGCGTCCACCATTTCCCGGTCGCCGGTTCGCCGATAGTATTCGTCCAGCTCAATGACGAACCACATCGCCCAGTTAGGAATAAAAACCCCGTCGTAATGGTCGGATGGGTAACACATAGGCAGCATGCCATCCGGCAGATGCTCGAAACGCTCCGGCAAGAGAAAGTTCTCATACAGATTGGTCTCGACCCGGCAATCCCGCGAAAGGTCGAAAGCCACCCGCGCCGTAAAGAAACTGTCGCACAACCAGCCCGCCCGTTCCCGCGAGGGGCAATCCATGAATACATCGACGGCGTTTTGCGCGAACGTCTGCCGTCCCGCCTCGAACAGGCGGTTCAGGCGCGGATCGCTGGAGGCAAAGTGCGCCGCTTCCGTATCCGGATTGACGTAATCGCGTAGATAAAGCGTTTCAATCTCGCAAGATCCTTCCAATACGATGGCTTTCAAATAACGCAGGGTGTATGGTTCGAACGATTCCAGTTCGTATTCGCCTTTCTCCAGTTCGAAGAGTACGGCGTTCACGCATCCCAACCGTTTCCAATCGACATCTCCCTCGCTGAGAATTTCATCAAAGGTCAGATACAACCGGGTTTTTTCCAGGCATTTCACCTTCCCCCCGATGAATCCGGATAGGTTGGTTCCCAAATCGAGAATTGAGAACCGATTCTTTTGTAAAGCGACCGGAGTTCCCCATGAATAGGGCTGGCCGGTTTCCCGGCGTTCTTTCGTGGAAATCGCCTGCAATTCATTCGAAACCACACATTCCAGTTCGCTTTCCGGGAATCCACCCAACTGGGGGCCGATATTCACCAGCGACCGGTCTTTCCAGAGTTGCGCAGGTTCGACGCCGGTCTGCATTTCTCCTTCAGAAATCAGACGGACAGGGGGATGCAGGTCGAACCGGGGGTAAGACACTCGGCGGGGAAGCAATTTCTTTTCTCCGGTGGTTTCGCATGCCACCGGCGTTCCGGCGGTTGTTTGGGACGTTTGGTTTTTCCCTCTCCACTCATCGTAACCCGGTTCGAGGCGATAGACCTCGATAAAGGGACGTTGGAAGCTATAACGTTGCACTTTCTGAATGCGATTGGGCAGAAGAAAGGCTTCGAACTGATTGCCGTGACCCGCGGTTGAGGCCACAATCCGGTCTCCATCCTGCACTTCCGCCTGAAGAAACGAGGGCTGATCGAGCAGATAAAAACTATTGACGTTATATCCCGCCACTTCGACGGCGAACCAGTTTTGCCCTGGACGGACGAGACCGGTAACGTCCCATTCATCGACACGATAGTATCCATGCGGCCCGCGCGCCGGTCCATGTCCGGCGAACGTGCCGTTTACAAATAAGCGATAGAGAGAAGAAGCCGTCAATCGCACAGTGACGGATTTCCCGGAGGAGTGTTGATCTTCCAGGATGAACGTGGAGGCGCGAAATCCCACGAACAGGTTCTTTTCGGTCTGAAGGTCTTTCGGCCAAACCGGTTTGGCCGATCGAAACGGTTCGATCTCCCGGCTTTCCGCCATGGAAACGAACAGGCAAACGATTAGAAATCCGGTGAAAATTCGGGGGAAGTAAGCAATATTCCTTTTCATTTTAATTGCGCACCTCGCTGTTTATACGGTAGACTTGGATACAATCGTAAGCCGAACTCCTTATTTTCGGCAAGGGAATCAAAACGCAGGGGAGAATGGATCGTGCGCTCTGTACTTTTTTATTTATATGGAGGGAAACGATTCGTTTGTTGGATCATCGCTTACTGATGATCCGGCAAAAAGTGACTTGAAGACGAAACTTACACTATATCTTGTACCAGTCACTTGGATCGATCCACGAAGTCTTGTGGATCGAATTTGCGTTGATGACTTTTTGCCGTTTCGTCCTTACTGAACGGGAATGGTTTTTAAGTATCTTGTCACCCCAGGTAAGATGGTTATTTCATACATTACGAACCTGTATATCCCAAATCATTTAATACATGAACCAGGGGAATTGGTTTTTCGTTGTTTTTCTCCATTTCAAGAAAAGCCGCGCGAACTGCCTCTGAATCGTCTTTATCTTCGAGATATTCAAGTAGTTCCAGATCGATCTTTGGAATTAGCGCCAGCATTACCCCATTGTGAGAGAAAACCACCCGCTCTCCTTGAGCGGCTCGTTCGCAAATCAATTCCAAATATTCTTTTTCTTCCACTCGTACCGTGTTAATACCCTCATGTTTTCTCATCCTACTATAATAGCCGTATTCGAGTACGATATCCAATAAAAAAGGTTTCCCGATTTATTGTTCTTTCTCGAAACCTCCGTATTCCTTCAGGATATCTTCCCGGCTGAGGTTATAGCCGGTCATCATCCGGTTGCGCGCCCGGATCGTTTCCCCCTTTTTTATGGATCGGCCAAAAAACGAGAAATAGATCGAGCCATGCGCGGCGATGCCATCCGGCGGTTCTTTGTTGTAAGGTGTTTCCACCGCAAAGCAATCACCGGGGGTAGACATCTGAACCACGGTCAAACCCGAAGCATCTTCTTTCCGCATCCCGATAGGCAACGCGTAAAACCGGGGGATGGAGAAGTCGACGGGATGCGGGGGAAAATCCCATCGCCCGTCGAAGATTCGTTGCGCCGCCTGACGGTCGCGGGGAAACGCGAAATAGGTTCCTTCCAAAAGTGGATTCACATCCGCCCGAATAAACGCCGCTTCTCCCCCGTTATGCACCGTCGGCCGGACGTAAATCCAACTATCGAAGTTTTCGTGGAAATAGGAGGAGAGAAAGAGTTCGAAATCGTCCAGATCGATCTCGGGGGTTACGCGGAATTCGGCGTCGAAGGAATTCGGCGTCACCCAGCGATAGGTTGCCTCGATCGCAAAGGGACGATCCTCGCCGGACGGCCAGCGCAGTAACAGGGAACCCTCATTCGAAAGTTTCGCGGTTACCGGCCAGTCGCGAACTGCATCGCCGTAACGCTTCCCTGTGGAAAAAACGCGGTAAGGGCTGTAGAGACCGGGGTAATCGCCGCCGTGTGCAATTTCACGCCCGCTTTGGATATCGACCAGGGAATTCATCCCCAGCGTTTTGCCGTCGACGCGCACGAATCCTTTCAAGACGCCGGTATTGAACTCGTAGAAACCGTTGCCTTTATCCTTGAAAGCCAATTCTGCCGCGTGGATGAATCCGCAAAAAGCCACTGTAACCGATACACAAAACGCGATAGACACCAGTCGATTCATGGATTCGTTCCTTGGATTATGGTTTTCGATCCGATAAGATTCTTGCATATCGTAACGAAAACGGGTGACACTATGAAGCGTTCTCTTTGCATTTCCGCTATCGCAGCCGTACTATTTCTGACTCTCCCCGCCGCAGCGCAGGAATCCCACACTCCCGCAGCCCTGCGTACCATGAAGTATTCGTCCCGCACACCCAAGGAAGCGCTTCAATGGCAACATGGCATTCGGACTCGGATTTTTTCTCTCCTGAAGATGAACGACCTGATCGAGATGCGGAACTCGATCCCCCTGGAACCTACACTGCTCCAGACCATTGAAAGCGGCAATTACACCCGGCAGGAATGGGAAATCCGCGTTACACCGTCTCCCAAAGGCCGCACGATTAAGATCGTGCTCACGTTTCCCCACGGCCCCCAACCTCCCTACCCGGCGGTCGTCTGTATCCACGGGCACGGCGGCGACCCCAGACCAGCCGCCGCCTCCAGGCGGCTGGCCC
>CAZFOX010000007.1:6481-11367 GCA_964520565.1 uncultured bacterium
GCGGCGACCGTTTCACCGTTTATGATTCCAACAGCGTGTATAAAGGATTCGCGGCGGAATTGGCCGGCCGGAGTTACGTCACCATTGCCTGCGATGTCGGCCAGCACGAAGTCTACGGACGAGGGCGCACGCTGATGGGCGAACGCCTGTGGGATTTGATCCGTTGCGTGGACTTTCTGCATACACTGCCTTATGTTGATAAAGGCCGGATCGGTTGCGCCGGGCTTTCGCTGGGCGGCGAGATGGCCATGTGGCTGGGGGCAATGGATCGGCGGATTTCGGCCACGGTCAGTTCGGGTTTTCTGACGGTCATGGATCAGATGGAACAGAACCACTGCATGTGCTGGAAATTCGACGGGCTGCGCGAGTTGGTCGATTTCGCCGATATCTACTCGATGATGGCCCCCAATCCCCTGCAATGCCAGAACGGACTTCAGGAAAACGAAACCATGTTCACCGTTCCCCTCGCCCGGAAGGCTCTGGAAGAGATTCAAATCGCTTATCGGGATATGGAGGCTTCTGGCATGGTGGAACTAGACGTGCACGAAGGCGGGCACGAAATCGACCTCCCGGCTTTGCTGGCTTTCTTCGAAAAGCATTTCCAGAACGAATAATATCAATTGAGTGTGAAAAAATACCGTTGAGTTTTCTTCCAGGCTGTTGAAGGATAGATGGAGCGCGGACGTCCCCGTCCGCAGCCGGAGGAGACAGGCCGTGAGAAAACCAGGAAACCGATATAGGGGAAACCAGGATTCTCAAATACGACCTTTGGAATTCTTTCACTTTTCAATGGCCACTTGAACCGCGATAATCGACAAACGGTATTTCCTTTCCTATAATTTATGGATATCGAGAAAATATCGATGGCGTTTCGCGCTAGTGCGGATTCAATTCCTCTTCGGGGAAAGGAAGCATGAACGAAGGCCCGTTCTTTCTTAAAAACATCGAATCCCTCCAACGGCTCAACCCCGAGCAAGCGGAAGCGATCGGCGCTCTATCGCCGAAGGTTTCCGCCCGTTTATATACTGTCAGTGAACTGAAAAGCGGTTTTTCCGGATTTTCTCTCAAATCGCCTTCCGGCGAACTGGTCTCTCTCTTCAAAACCAACGATCCCGAAACGGAATTGAAGACGTGGATTGCAAACGCTTCTCTGGAAAGCGAACCGTTTCATGCCTTGATCCTGTTGGGATTCGGTTTGGGGTACGAAGCCCTGCGCCTGCTCGAACGATTGCCGAAGAACGGTATCATCGCTATCGTGGAACCCGATCCGTTCCAGTTTTTTACCGCCATTCATCACGTTGACCTTTCGGTGCTTCTCGGAAACGAACGCGTCCATTTCTACGTCGGGCAGACCTTGGAAAAAACCGTCGAAAGCATCGGTTCCGAGTTGCATTGGGGGCGATTCGTCAACCTGCCCTTCCGAATACTGGCGACAGGATTCATGCGGCGTTCCCGGCCGGATTTTCTCCGGCAGTTTAACGCGCAATGGCGCGACGCCCTGCAACGCGAGATGATGTACCGCCGTTCCCGGGTTGAACACGGCGAGGCCGTGGTAATGAATACGATCGCCAACGCCGAAGCGGTGCTCGCCTGTCCGGGCGTTTCTTCTTTGTTTTATCACTTCGACGGCCTTCCCGCTGTCCTGGCAGCGGCGGGACCATCTCTCGAAAAAACAATCCCTGCCCTTCAGAAACTGCAGGACCGGCTTCTGATCGCCTGCGTCAATACCGCGTACCCGATTCTGCGTAAGAACGGCGTCCGCCCCCATATCGTCTTCACGATGGATCACAACGAGCGGAACGTGCTTTCGTTCGATGACGATACGCCTTCTCCAGAAACCTATCTATTCGCCGATCCTCGGATCCATCCCCGGATCGTTCGCCACTTTTATCCCCGCGTATTTCTGGTTTCCTGGCGATCCACCACCGAAACCCTGGGAGATCCGGCGCCGCTCGACCGGATCCCCGTCCCCAAGATGAGCGGCAATTCGCTGTATATGTGGTTGCAGGCGCTCTCTGGGAGCAAGGGCGATGTATTCGGGCCGGGGAGTGTGGCGGTGGTCGGTTTCCATATCCTCGCCCGGCTCGGTTGCCGCCCGATTATTCTGGCCGGACAGGACTTGGCCTTTACCGAGCAGAAGGTATACGCGGGCGGAACCATTTTTGACGATAAATCACTTCCCCAGGATTCCAATGCCACCCATGATGTCCCATCTGTAGGGGGGGGGACGGTTGGAACCAGCGATACACTTCATCTCTACCGCAAACTCCTGGAACACGAGATTGCCCGTTTCAAAATCCCCGTCTTCAATACCAGTTCGGGCGCACTAATCAACGGGAGTATCACCACCCGCATCGAATCGCTGTTTGACGAAATACCGCCGCGCGATGTCGATATCGCCGGACACCTGGCCGGGTTGTTTCAATCCTATGTCCCCCGCGCAGATACCATTGATCTTCGCCGCGCTCTCCAGGATGCGCTGGTCAAACTTCAACGTTTTGCCGCCGCCGCCAAAGACGCTCTCGAAATTATGCCGCTGGAACCGGAATTATCGCTATCCGAATCCGAACAACGCTCCTTGCTGCAACGGCTCGAAAAATCGGTGTCGGATTGCTCGAAAGAGCACAAAAGCACCCTCGAACTGCTGAATGAACTCTTGCAAGAAACCCACTTTGAGTTCGAGGACAGCCGTTGGCGTACCTATATGGAACCGGACGACCGGAAAGTCGTCCTCGAAAAGTTACGAAACCACGCTCGCATTCTGGACGCTTTCATTAAGCAGGCCAGTTTGCTTTCTTTTTTGCTGGAAGAAAAAATCGAGAAATTGGACTGAAACGCTTACGCTCGATCCGGTCTCAGGCCTCTTTTCATGCGACTTCCATTCGGGGTTTTATTCCCTTCTCTTTCCTCCAAAACACATTCTCGTTCCATAATATTTAGCGGTAGATAAAAGATGGTGTAACTTATATAAATCAATATATACCAAATATTTATTCCATATTTATCCCTGAGGGGAACCACTATTCGCGTTGACAAAGGCATTTTTGGGTGTTATTTTTGGCATGAAAATTTATTTTCGGGTATAATCAATTTAACCAGCTGATTATCCAGCCGGTTTTCCTCCTGAATGCAGGGAAGAGAGGGCGGTTTTTCGCGTGGATCAGAGACTTCAACTCCAGCAGAAGATGTCGCAGCGGCTCATCATGACGCCGCAAATGCAGCAGTCTATCCAGCTGTTGCAGCTCTCGACCCTCGAACTCTCCGAAATGCTCCAGGAAGAGATGGCCGAAAACCCCATGTTGGAGGAAGAGGAGTTTACGGAAAAACTCGACCGTAACATGGAAGAACAGGAAGCTCCTCCCGCCGAGGAAATTACGCCCTCCGATCTTTCCGAGTCCGGCCATATCGAACTGGATGAAAACTGGACCGATTATTTCTCCGACAGCAGCGATCTGGGATTTGTCAACAGCGGCTCTTCGTTTTCTGGAGAGGGTGAGGAGGAAGAATCCAATCTTCAGATGGCGCAGGAAGAGACCCTGAAGGATCATCTGGTCTGGCAACTGGGCGTCTCGACCCATAACGAACAGGAATACTTGATCGGGGAATACATCCTCGATCATCTGAACGAAGACGGGTTTTTCCTGGTTGAATTGGAGAGCGTCGCCGAAACTTTCGACGTCAGCGTCGAAACGGTGGAATCGGTTTTGAAGATTATCCAGGGATTCGATCCGCCCGGCGTCGGCGCGCGTACCCTGGCGGAATGCTTGGAAATCCAATGCCATCATCTGCAGATCGATGACGACGACATCCTGGCGGTGATCCGCGATCACCTGGAACTTCTGGAACGGCGCCGTTTTAAGGAGATCGCCCGCGCTCTGAGTGTAACGGAAAAACACGTCCAGGAAATCGCCGATATTATCAGTGCGCTCGATCCCCATCCCGCCCGGCAATATCACCAATCCACTGTGGAATATATCACCCCCGACGTATTTATCGAAAAGGTGGATGGGCAGTGGCAGGTACGGGTTAACGACGAAGGCGCTCCCCCCTTGCGGATCAGCCGTAAGTACCGTGAAATGCTGCACAACCGCGATGGAATCACCAATGAGGAATACGAGTTCATCAAGAAGAAGTTCCAATCGGCGATCTGGCTGATCCGGAATATCGAGCAGCGCCGCCGTACGCTGTACCGGGTTACCAAGGCTATCATGGAAAAGCAGATCGGCTTTCTCGAAGAGGGGCTGACCGGCCTTAAGCCTATGAAACTCAGGGACATCGCCGACGAGCTGGGGATTCACGAAGCGACGGTCTGCCGCGTCGTCAACAAGAAATACGTCCAGACTCCCCGCGGTCTTTTCGAACTGAAATATTTCTTCTCCACCGGTCTCGACGCGACCGGCCGCGAAGACATGGCCGCCAAGAGCGTCATGGAGATCATTCGCACGTTGATCGAGGAAGAAGATCCACACCGGCCTCTTTCCGATCAAAAAATCACCGAATTGCTGCATCGCGACTACAATCTTAATATCGCCCGCCGGACGGTCGCAAAGTACCGAGAAAAGATGGATATCCTCCCGACCAGCAAACGCAAACGCGTTTAGACCATTAACCACGATAAGATGTTCCTTTTCCTAACACTGACCCTCTCGTGGGGGGATGAGTCACTATGTTGCTGATTTTTGAACAACTGTTATGGTGTAATATAACACTTTGACAGTGATTTTTGCACTTTTTTGCCTCGAGACGGTGTGTTGTTCTTCTATTATGGGGATTGGAAGTGCGAGAGGAGGAGATAATCGGGAATGGGGAGGGGGATTGACGGATTAAGGGTGGATTTGGGAAGGGGGTGGTTTGCGGGCGGGGACGCCCGCGCTCCTTCTGATTCA
>CAZFOX010000007.1:11377-22279 GCA_964520565.1 uncultured bacterium
TTGGGGTTGGGGGTGGGTTTTTTGCTGTTTTTGGGTGTTTTTTGGTGGGGGGGGGGTGGGGGGGGGGCCACGCCCGCGCTCCTTCTGATTCAGCAATTATGGGGATTGGAAGTGCGGAAAGAGGAGGTAATCGGGAATGGGGAGGGGGATTGACGGATTAAGGGTGGATTTGGGAAGGGGGGTGGTTTGCGGGCGGGGACGCCCGCGCTCCTTTATTTGTTAAAATTCTTTTTTCTCCCGCTTACCGGGACGATTTTAATTGGACGACCGTCACACCGGTTCCCCCTTCGAAGTCCATGCCGGCGTTGATGTGTTTGACGACCGGGTTGTTTTGCAACAGGCGGCGGACAGCCTGCCGAAGTACTCCCATCCCGTGCCCGTGCACGATGGTCACGCTCTGCAAACCGGCCAGGAAAGCCTTGTCGATGTATTTTTCCACGATGGGAGTCATCTCTTCCACCGTCATGCCGTGGACGTCCACCTTGCTGTCCAGGGTTTCCGGCCGGTCGACTTTGACATTCGAGAACAGGCTTTCCACAGGATCGGGTTTTTCCTTCAAGACGGCCACGATCCGTTCGCCGCTGACGCGCAGGGTCATCGAACTGACGTTGAGTTCCACCTGTTGCTTGTCGGGCTGGACGCGGACGATCTTCGCCGGGCCGGAGACGCCGTCCAGTTGTACCAGGACGCCCGGTTTAAGCTGGTTCCATTTCCAATGGCGGCGGCGTTCGTATTTCTGCTCGATGCGGGGACGCGATTCTTCGAAGGCTTTTTGAGACGATTGAAGTCCCTTGCGGACTTCTTCCAGGATCGACGGCGCGGGAGTGGCGGGATTGGATTCGATCAAGGAGGCCAGTTTCGTTTCCCATTCGCGTTTAAATTCGGTTTCCTGTTTTTCCAGTTGTTTGATGCGGCGTTCTAGTTCGTGAAGGAGGTTTTGCGCCTTGCGTTCGGAGCGTTTGATGACTTCCTGGGCTTCTTTTTTCGCGTTGCGGAGCCGGTTTTCGGATTCTTCGCAGAAATGGCGCGCTTTGGTTCGGGAACGTTCCGCTTCCTGCCGCAATGACTGCGCTTTGCGCATTTCGTCGCCTAGCCGGGTCAGAAGTTCCTCGGGCGATTCCGTATTGCGTTCCAGGGCGGCGTGGGCGCGTTCGATCACCGGCCGCGGCAATCCCAGGCGTTCGGCGATCTGAATGGCATTGCTTTTGCCGGGCAGCCCCATGGTAAACCGGTAGGTGGGCTGGAGCGATTGCAGGTCGAATTCCATCGCGCCATTATCCACCCCATCGGTTTTGTAGGCGTAAAGTTTCAGTTCTTGAAGATGGGTCGTGACGATATAAGTAGCATCCAGCTGATGGAGACGGTCGAGGATCGCGCAGGAGAGCGCCCCTCCTTCGACGGGATCGGTTCCCGATCCCAGTTCGTCGAAAAGAACCAGGGTTTTGGAATCCGCCGTCTCGAGCACGCGGCGGATGGTATGCATATGCGAGGAGAAGGTGGAAAGACTTTGTTCGAGACTCTGTTCGTCCCCGATATCCGCCGCCACGGCGTCGAAGACCGGCAGCGCCGTGTTCGAATCGGCGGGCACGTGCAGGCCGGATTGGGCCATCAAGGCCAGGATTCCCACCGTTTTCAGCACGACGGTTTTTCCGCCGGTGTTGGGCCCGGTGATGATGAGCCCTCGCACTTCGGGTGTCAGCGTCAGGTTCAGAGGGACAACCTTATCGCGCCCATGTTTGATTAACAAAAGCGGGTGGCGGGCGTTGACGATGGATAGCGTCCGATCTTCCCGGAGAACCGGTTCGTGCATTTCATATCGAAGGCTGAACCGCGCCTTGGCGGCCAGGGCATCCAGATGGGCGAAGACGAAGAGGTTTTGCTGAAATTCCGGTTCGCGCAGGGCGATCTGATCGGTCAGTTCGCGGAGGATTCGGCGAATTTCCATTTCCTCTTCGCGCATCAGGCTTTTTAAGTAATTGCTGTCTTCGACCAGTTCCATCGGTTCGATATAGACGGTCGTGCCGGTGGATGAGCGATCGTGGATGATGCCGGGAACTTTGTTCTGGAAGCGGGCATCGACCGGTAGGACGTAGCGGCCGTCGCGCTGGGTGTGGTAATTTTCTTGCAAGTAATCCCGCCAACTACCGCGAATGAGCCGTTCCAGCCGCCGCACGATGGCGGCGCGCTGCTGGCGAATATCCTTACGGATGCGGGACAGGTCGGGAGTGGCGTTGTCGCGGATGTTTTTCTGTTCGTCGAATACCCGCGCGAGAGATTCTTCCAGTTCCGGATAAGGAATCAGGCGTTCGCAATACCGGTTGACGCGGGGGGATTCAAGGCGGCGGTTCCGGGCCGATTGCCGGATGCGGCGTGCGGCGGCGGCGGTTTCGCCGATCAGGAGGATTTCTGCAGGATCGAGCATCGCGCCCGGCAGGACGCTCTTGCGCAGCGGTTCCCGAACGTCGTAGAGCCCCTCCAGGGGCGGCGCCTGTTCGGCCTCGTAGAGCCGCACCATTTCGGTCGTTTCCGCCAGATTTTCCCGGATGGTGTATACGTTCTTCATCGGGCAGAGCTCGGCGATGGCCTCTTTTCCCAGGGCCGACGTGACGAAGCCAAGGAGCGCTTCCTTGACTTTCGCATATTCAAGAACGTGGAGTGCGTGCTGGTCCATCCCCCGAGTGGCTTACAAACGATCCTGTGGCGCGGATTCGCGGACTTTCGGGTCGAACAACCACATCCGCAGATATTTGAAGTGTCCCCACGCCCCGATATTACTCTTCCAAGCCCGGATGAAAACCGTGCATCGCGGGCAACCGTTTTTGGTAGGCGCGAGGGGACGGTTCATCATGACCAATAATTTTTTTTCCCGGTTGCTGGGAGCGGGACGCATGGGAGACATCACTTCCGGGCAGGGCGTTTTCCCTTCGGTGAACGGGCAAATGAAATCCACTTGACGGGTGGGTTCTTCCAAGGCGGCCAATCCTCTCTGTTTTCCTACGAGCGATAATCCGGACTTGTAAAGCGACCAAAAGATATAACGGATTCGTACGTTTTCTTATTTCCCTCACCCTGATCCGCTCCCTATAGGAAAGGGAACATCTTCTTTGAGGATTGGGAAATAAATCCGACAAGTCCAAAAGGCTAGACTATTAGTATAGCATTTCTCTTCGGGGAACCATAGCGTCCGGGAGTCTGGAGTCTGAATCTTCGTTTATCCATCGGTTGAATCATGCCAAACCATGCAGAACAAAATTTAATGTGCTGTTGACTCTTTTTAAGGATGGAATATAAATGAATCGAACCGTTTTGGAATTGGACGTTCATTTTTTGTCTAAAGGAGATGTAAATCATGCCGTTTCAACCTTTTTTTTTGAAGCGAATTGTGTGCTTGCTTGGTGCGTTTTGTTGCGTGCTGGCCGCCGGTTCGGCTTTGTCCGCCACGATTAACGTGGGTTCCGGGCAAAGTATCCAGGCGGCGATCGAATCCGCCCAGCCGGGGGATACGATTGTGATCGCGGCGGGAACCTATACCGAAGATCTCAACATTGGCGATGCCAATAAACCGGGTAACGTAAAGGATAACATTACCCTCAAGGCGGCTGATGGGGCAAAAGTGGAAATCAAACTACCCAACGAAAAAAGCCGCCTGTTATCCCTCGGCGCTTTGGGTGCCGATTTTGGCACCTACGACCGTATGGGATTTGTGATCAACAGCAATAATGCTGTGATTGAAGGCCTGACCTTCGTTCAGATCAGTACGGAAGCCAATAATTACGGAATCAGTTGCATGGTGACGGTGATCAGCAGTAACGTTACGATTCGGAATTGCGATTTTATTGGCATGGGCCTCACTGCGGCCAACGACGTGGTGGGATTGGCCGTCACACCCATCGACGCCGTCTGGATCAGCCAGGGAAAAGGCGGTCTGGTATCCAATTTAACCGTGGATAACTGTACATTTCAGGATTTGAAATATTCGTTCGGCAATGCCAACTTTTTGGTGGATCTGGGCTTGGAGGTTCCTTCTCCCGAAACGTCGATCAAAAATTGCGAATTCTTTAACAACGATACCTGCATCAATATGGATAACGGCCTGGCCACCATCGAAGATTGCTCGTTCCATGATAATAATGTAGCCATCGACGCCGCAGACGATGGAGCGACCATCCGGCGTTGCACTATCGTCAACAACCGGGAACACGGCATCGAGATCACGAACAGCGAGAACGAGAAAAACGAACCGCTCGAGCATTCCCTGGTGACGATCGAAGACTGCCTTATTGCCAATAACGGCTCATCGGACACTCATTACGGGATCACTGTAGAGCAGGGGACGCTCACGGTGAAAAATACCATCATCGCCGGGAGCTCGGGCGCGAACGTGCTTTTCAAAACGGAAAACCAACGCACCACCGTGGCGGTTTTCGACCATTGCGATATTTACAATTCCGCCATCGGAACGGCCATCCAGACTCCCGCCGATGCGAAAGACACCATTAATTTAAAAATGACCAACTGCAATATCGTGGATGCGGATGGTATCGTCAACGATGCAGGCCCCCTGTCGGATATCACCCTGGATTACTGCAATATCTTTGTGACCGGCTCGGCGTATCTTCCCGACAAGGAATTCATTGTGACGTCCAACATGCTGAGCATCGATCCCCAGTACGCCGATCCAGCCAATCTTGATTTTACACTCAAGGCGGGTTCGCCGGTTGCCACCGCGGGCAAAGGGGGAACCTTCATTGGCGCAAAGGGTCTGAAAACGTTAGTTCGGGATTGGATGATACGATAAGTTTACACAACCGGACAGAGAGTAACGTATTGATAAATAGAGACCGCTGCCGATCCGTGGGGCCTTGCGCCCCACGGATTATTTCGGGCGGAAATAAAAACGCATAGAGAGGGATTTTCGATGAAGCCCACAATCAGAATTCTGATGGCTGTGTTTCTATTGGTATGCCTGCTTTCTCCCGTCTGGGGAGAGATCATCGCCCGTGAAGGGAAGGGTTATCTCGAACGCGTGGACGGCCAATTGGTGATGCACTTGAAAGGCACTCCCTACGAACTGGGTTATCAGCACGGAAAGTTGTTGGCCGATCATGTGAAAAGGAATCTATACAATCTCATCGATAACCAAAGCGAAGAGGGAAAAAGCAAAGAGTACATGATGTACAAAATGCTGCGCGGGGGCATGCACAACCAGCTCAAGCCGCATATTCCCGAACGATACATGGAGGAGATGAAGGGTTTGGCTGAAGGCTCGGGATTGCCGTTTGACGACGTTCTGACCGGAACCCTCTTCCCCGAGGCCTTTCACTGCAGCGGCATTGCCCTGATGGGCAAGGCTACCCACGATGGATCGCTCTATCATACCCGGATTCTCGATTACATGACGGACGCCGGATTGCAGGAGCACGCAGTGGTCATGATGGTGGAACCGGACGGCTTAAACGCGTTTATGAATGTAGGGTACGCCGGATCGTTAGGCAGCGTCACCGGCATGAACGAAAAGCAGATTACCATCGGCGAAATGGGCGGCGGCGGCCAGGGGCATTGGGACGGCATGCCCATGAACCTGTTGATCCGCGACGCGTTGGAACGCGCCTCCACTTTAACGGAAGCGCTTGCGATTTTTAACGACACGCCCCGCACCTGCGAGTATTACTATGTCATTTCCGACGCGAAGATTCCCGACGCCCGCGGCGTATACGCCACACCCAAGCAGATTCATTTTGTAAAGCCGGGCGAGAATTACGGGCAGTTCGATGTTCCCCTGCCTCCGCCGGGCGATAGCGGCGGTAACCGGATGCTGATCAAGGGTTTCGAACTGGTGCAATCGCCGGTGCAGATTCTGTTGAAATCCACCAATGGAAAAAAGATGGGCTTTTTGAATACTCCCCCCGAAGATAGCGTTATCATCTCGGGCGAAGACCGGTACAAGACTTTTGCCGAACGCCTGCTGGAGCAATACGGGAAAGTGAATGAAAAGGTCATGCAGGAAATGATCAAACGTCCGGTCTCCATGAAGGGCAATCTGCACAACGCCATCTTTCATCCCGCCACGTTGGAGGCGTGGGTGGCCAACGCCGGGGCGGACGGCGAACCGGCCTGCGACAGGCAATACTACCGGTATCAACTCAAGAAGCAGGACGAGATACAGACGTCCTTAGCAAAATAAGAGCCAATCCAATCGACTCGAGTGATATTCATAATTCCGTTCCTATTTGCGTTTCGAAAAAGCGTAAAAATACACGAACATGCTTTGGAGAACCGCCCTAAACGTTGTGTGCGTTCGAAAGGAGTGTGGTTTCCCACGCTCCTTTTCTTTTTTATGCCTACCGGTACAAACCCTGTTCCTGTACCATATAAGCGGCTTTATTTTCTTTATTTTTTGCCGAAAGGAGTCTGATAGTGAAACGATCTGTTTGGATTGGCGGTTGCTGGAGATTGGCGTTGCTGATTGGTTTTGTGGTTCTTGCGTCTTCTTCGTTTGCCCAGTACCCGGATGCGAATGGATACACGCCTCTATTCAATGGGACCAACCTGGACGGTTGGACGATGCAATGGAACGGATTGTGGACGGTGGAGAGAGGGATTCTCACCGGCAAACAGGATCCCGCGACGGGCGGCGATTCGTGGCTGTTCACCAACGACGAGTGGGATGATTTTTCGTTCTATTGCGAGTTCCGCATGACGGATAACTGCAACAGCGGCGTCGGCGTGCGCATGCCAGCGGGGCAGGAAGGCCGTCCCTCGCAGTACGGATACGAAATTCAGATTTCCGATACCGATGAGGAATATCCGACCGGCAGCGTATTCCGGCACTCTCCCGCCACCCGCAAGATGCACCAAAAAGGCTGGAACGAACTCTACATCGTTTGCGTGAAAGACCATATCGTCGTGTACGTGAACAAGCAGAAGGTCACCGACGTTCGGCTGGAAGGTTCCAAGAAGGGGCGTATCGGCCTGCAGGTGCACGGCGGAGAAGCGCTCAAGAATCAGGTGGTCGAATTCCGCGCCCTCCGGATCAAGGATCTCAAGCCGCAGTACGAGGCGAAACCCTCATCGATTTCATTCAAGATTCATCAGCTGGGAACCGATCTTTCCGAGGGAACCAGCATCGCGGATTTCAACCGCGACGGCAAACTGGATATCTCCTGCGGCTCCTATTGGTATGAAGCGCCCAACTGGGAACGCCATCAGCTGCGCGTCTGCGAAGTGCAGGGCGAATACCAGAGCGATTACGGCGAATGGGCGATGGACGTCAACCGCGACGGCTGGCCGGATATCGTCACCGGCGGCTGGTTCACTCCGATTATGTCGTGGTACGAAAATCCCGGCCCGCCGCAGGGCGACACAATGTGGAAGGATCACGTCATTGCCACCGATCTGGACGGGACGGAAGGCATTATGATGTGCGACGTGGACGGCGACGGACGCGAGGATATTCTCGTCAACCGGTATAACGAATCCGCCCCGCCGACCTATTTCGCCTATGTGGGTCTCGAAAAGAGCGAGAGCGGATTCGAACGCCGCGTCTTCGGCATCGAGGGACGCGGCCACGGCATGGGATACGGCGACTTGAACGCCGACGGGCGCGGCGACGTGATGACCCCCTCCGGCTGGTACGAATGCCCCCTGCTACCCGCCAGCCAGCCGTGGAAATGGCACGGCAACTATCGCGCGTATCACACCAGCATTCCCTTCAGCGTCGACGATTTCAACCTGGACGGCCTGCCGGATATTCTCTATGGCAACGCCCACGAATTCGGCCTGCGCTGGCTCGAACAAACCCGCGACAGCGCCGGACGCCAGGCGTGGATCGAGCACATGATCGATGGAACTGTCTCGCAGAACCATTGCCCCTTCCTGGTCGATCTGGATGGGGATGGAACCAAGGACATCGTCGCCGGAAAGCGGTATCGCGGTCATAACGGCGCCGACGACGGCGCGATGGAACCGCTCTGCATCTTCTGGTACAAAGTGGTCAAAGGCCCCGATCCACAGTTCATCAAACAGATCGTTACGTACGATGAAAACATCGGCGTGGGAATGAACAGCCAGGCGGTCGACGTCGATTTCGACGGCGATCTCGATCTCGTCGCCCCCGGTAAAACCGGATTGTATTTGATTGAGAATTTGACGAAGTAGACCAGTTTAAATTCACGAAACAGGGGAGTTCGGAGAGAATCCGGCTCCCCTGTTTTTTTGTACATACTCTTAGATTAAGGAGATTTCGCGGTTAGCGATTCATAGAAATCAGACGAAGTATTATGCGATGCATGGATTGATCTCCCCCTTTTTTAGCACTTAGCTTGGTGTGCCTCGTGAGAATCTTTATTGATCCATTTAATCTAGAAATATCGCGCCTGCCGGGTGAATCCAATTCATCCTTCCGCCGCCGAATCCTGGAAAATAGCGTTCACGAGATTGAAAAGCGCTTGTGCTTCTTGCATACAATGGGAACGATCCAAAGGTTGGTCGGTTATGTCATAATCTTCATAGCGGAATTGTACGGAGTAGATGTTGAATTCCACGAAATCCTCAAACCGGTAAACGTCCTGACCTACTCATTCCAGCAAACGGAGTAACAAATGGATATCGTGTGTCTTGGGGTATAACACACCCAGTAGAGCCAGCCAGGCTTTGAGCGTTTTTTCGATCGCCTGTTGCAAATGGAAACCGAATATATCATCGCTAAATGCTTCTTCATCGCTCATGTGGATCAGCGCGGAAATATCGTTCCTGGCTTTTCGCAACAGAACGCGAGCGGCGCTAATGTCTTTCATATAAGACGATTCCTTCGCGTAATGCGCGCGCAACTACACTGTTGATGGAATTCTTCCGGATATCCAGTTCCGTTGGAGTATAGAGGAGAATATCGACAGACAGCATAAATTCTCCAAGGGCTTTCCAAATCCGTGCCATTTCTTTACGCCGGCTCCGTTGTGGACCGAAGGATTTCGAATCGACGATCAGAAAATCGACATCGGAATCCGGCCTGGCATCCCCTTTCGCATAAGAACCGAATAGGATGATTTTTTCGGGATGAATTTCCTCTACGATAGTTTCCATCATTCGTACTATCGTTGGATCGGTCACTTCTCCCATGAATCTATCTCCTTCAGAAAACGGATGCCAAGCATGCTATTTAACAAGCAGTCATTCCAATAATCCTGTTTTACAGTATACAAAACAGATACTGGTTTTCAACCATTTTTCCGAATTATCGTGAATGGCATTTGTACGTTCGGAAAACGGCCTCCGTGTTATCCAGGAATGTCATTCCATCAGCCGTTCGTCGTGCCGATCACACGCCGGGATGCTCCCACGGCGCCCGATAGGGGCGCTTCAAAAGTTTCGTGGCTTCTTCGTCGCCAACCACGACTCGCTTATTCGGATCGTAAACCAACGGGCGCCCGCCCAGTTTCATGGAGACGTTGGCCAGGATGCAGCTGGCGGTCGAAATATGGCCCTGCTCGATATCGGCGATGGGACGGCTGCGCTTTTCAATGGCCGCCAGAAAATCGAGCATGTGCAGCCGCGTGGCGGGGGCGGCGTTCAGTTCGATGTCCTTCTCCGTCACGTCTTCGGGATATTTTTCTCTTTCGAAGAGGCACTCGAAGTGAATCGGTTTCGCGTTTCCGCCATTGGGAATGAAATCGGCGCGCATGGTGCTGGCTTTCAGCGTCCCCTTATCGCCGTAGATGAAGATCGCCCAGGGATAATCGGGATCGGGAGAGGTTCCCCATGAGCGGTGTTGCCAGACGGCGTTGAAATTTTCGTATTCGAAGAGAGCCGTTTGCGTATCGGCGATGTTCGATTTCCCCTCTTTCTGCACCAGGATTCCGCCCGTCGACGAGATTCTCTTGGGCCAACCCAGACCGAGCATCCATCGCGCTGTGTCGAGCATATGAACGCACATGTCGCCCATGATCCCGTTGCCGTATTCCATAAAGGTACGCCACCATCGCTTGTGCGGCAGGCCGTCGTAGGGGCGCAATGGCGCGGGACCCGTCCACATCTCGTAATCGAGAAAATCGGGAACCGCTTCGAGCGGCGGATTGCCGTTGGCGCGCATGGGGTAATAGCAACACATCTCGACGTGACCCACGGTTCCCAGGAGACCGGCGTCCACCACCTGCTTTTTCGCATCGATGAGGTGGGGGGTGCTTTTACGTTGCGTACCCACCTGTACGACTCGGTTGTATTGGCGCGCCGCGTCGACCATCGCCTCGCCTTCGAGGACGTCCACACTGATCGGTTTCTGGACGTATACATCGGCCCCGGCTTTCACCGCTTCAATCGCCTGCAGGGCGTGCCAGTGGTCGGGGATGCCGATGAGAACGATATCGAGGTCTTTTTCTTTAAACATTTCTCGATAATCGGTATACGTGCGAGGCTTTTTGTCCGTCTTGGCGCGTTGGCCGTGAATCTCCACCGCTTCGGCGAGCATGTGTTTGTCGGGATCGCAAAGCGAAACGACTTCGACCGGCGCCACCTGCATCAGCCGCCACAGATCGCTCTTTCCGTACCATCCGGCGCCGATGAGCCCAACGCGTTTGGGTTTATCCGCCGCCAGGGCCAGGGTTTCCGCATAAAGAGAAGAGAACGCCAGAGAGGCCGCTCCCACCTGAAGAAAACGGCGGCGGCCGATCGAAAACGGCGATGATTTTTCATCATGGAGGCGATTGGTTTTTCTGTCTTTATTCATCGGGTTGACCTCGCTCTATGGATCGTGATGTTCTGTAAAACGATGTCTATTATGACAGATCGAATCGATCCTTCCAAGGAACCGGGATACAAAGGAAGGATCGTTTCTCTCTCTCACGATGGAGTAACAAACCACTCCTCTTTTCGATTGGTATTATAAGAATAATTCTTATTTTGGATTAA
>CAZFOX010000008.1:0-16295 GCA_964520565.1 uncultured bacterium
ATTCAAGCGGGTGACGATGGCGGGCGCCAATGTATTGGATTTTTCGTTCAGCTGGAGCGAGTAAAAACCGCGAAGGCAACGCTCTAGGCCGGAACGACGATCAATTCGATGCCCGCGTCCTCGAATTTTTTCAGTAGCGCGTGGTCTTTGCAAAGGCTGCTGGTGATGAGAATGTCGATTTCGTCCAGCCCGCAGAGAAAGTTCATGGCCCGGGTGCCGATCTTGGAATGATCCATAATAAAAACCACTTTATCGGCGTTGGCCATCATGGTGCGTTCGGTTTCGACCACCAGTTCGTTGTGGTTGTACGTTCCCGAGCCATCGATTCCCCGTCCGGAGAGAAAGGCGTACTGCGCGTGATATTGGGAAATACAATACCGCGCCTGCGGCCCCAGATTGACGTTCCAGGGAACGTAGACGATCCCCCCGGCCGTATAGATTTCCAACTGGGAATTTCCAGGATGGTTTTCAATAATCACCGAAACGTGAGGGAGCGAGTTGGTCACCACTGTTAGGGGACAGTTGGGAAGAAAACGCGCCATTTGAAGAGTGGTGGTTCCTCCATCGAGAAAGAGTGTGTCGTGAGGACGCAGAAGGGAAACGGCCGTCTTAGCCAGTTTTTCTTTCTCTTTGACGTGGGTGACTTTGCGCAACTCGAAGGGTAGATTCCCGTCCTCTCTCCCCACTGTCAACAGGCTAATTCCTCCCCGTGAGCGTTTTACCAGATTCCGTTCCACCAACGTTCGAAAATCCCGGCGGACTGTGGAGGAACTGATCCGTAAGGAATGCTGGGTTTCGTCAACTGTCAGGTGTTTTTTATCCGTTAATAGAGATAGGATTTTTTCGTACCGCTCTTCCTGCAGCATGTGCTTCCCCCATTATTTTGGGAATCGTCATTTTGGCTCTCAAATAATGATCGTATTTGATTGTTCGAGAATTTGCAAGGTTGGAGATGATTCGTATTGACATTATTCAGTGAGTTTCATAGAATCGAACGAATGTTCATGGTAAGATAATTTTGTATTTGATTACTATGAGCGGATTGAGAGAAGACATTGTTTTTAGGGAGAAGAAACGATTATGCGAAAAAGTGGTTTTACGCTGATTGAGTTGTTGATCGTTGTGGCGATTATCGGAATATTGGCGGCGATTGCCGTGCCGAACTTTCTGAATGCCCAACAACGGGCTCGGTATGCGCAGGTGGAGTCCAACATGAAAACCTTAAGTACTGCGATGATGACCTATCAGGTCGATTGGGGTGTATTGCCTCTTCATCCGCCGGCGCATTTAACCAACATCTGGAATAACGCATTAACCACACCGGTGGCTTATTGCGCTTCCGAACCGATCGATATTTACCAGTCGTACAAGAATTCCCAATCCAAGATGTATAGCGATCCGCGTGCGCGGCCGGTGCTTCATCCCGAACCGTTCTATACTGTCAGCGCGGGTGCTTACGGGTGTGCGTTGGATCAAGGTATCCCCGCGCCGGGAACAGCAAACGATCTGACTCTTCGTTTTGCGGACGCACCGCCGTTGCGGCAAAAAGCGTTATCGCAATTTAAGACGGGCCGGTATATAGTCAGCATCGGTCCGGATCTGGTGCATAACTACCCGGGAACTTATAACATCTCGAATGGATTGATCAGTTCGGGCGATATCATTTGGGTAATCCCCTGATCCTTTAACATCGCTCTGTTGAATTTGTGAACACCTTTTAATTTCGCTCATAAATACCAGGCAAAAGAAAGGGATTTTTATCGAATATATTCATGTGTAGTACGATATATAGAACAATTCATTTCAAACAATGGGGAGGTATTATGATGAAAAAGGTATTGTATTTCGCAGTATTTGGAGCCGTTCTATGCCTGGGATTGGCGACGGCAGCGCAGGCCGGGGTTCAGTACAGTAACGATTTTGAGAATCCCAGCAGTTCCAACGTGCAAACCGCATGGCCGGAATGGGTGATTTCTGCAGGTGGAACCATGCAGGCTGTCAACGGGCGTATCGAATGGGACGCCACGGGCGGTAACAACGACTGGATTCGTTTGAACCAGGAAGTGCCAAACGAGTATGTGTTCGAGTTCGATTTCTTTTATCAGGAAGGAATCAATGGCCGCTTCTCGGTATGGCCGTTTTGTAATGCGGGAGACAGCATCAGCCGTTTCAACTATTTCCTCCGGAAAAACACCCATTATTACAACCTGGCGGATACCGTACCCAGCGAAGGCCCGCGGGATATGACTTTGCCGATTGGCGCCAAACCGCACCGGGTTCGGATTGAAGTAACCGGCGATCATGTGGCGTTTCTCTATAAGGATCGCGGCGAAGGCGGGTGGATTCTGGTCGACGAACGGGATTTCCCCCACATTGAAGGACCTCGGTATATCCAACTGGGTTACAACCACGACGGCGGCACAGCGGGATTGCATTATATCGACAATCTGGTTTTAAGCTACCGGGCTCAGAATCTGTTCAGTTACAGCAATAACTTTGATAATGCCAGCAACACTAACGTACAAACGGCCTGGCCGGAATGGGTGATTTCAGCAGGTGGAACGATGCAAGCCGTCAACGGACGCATCGAATGGGACGCAACGGGCGGGAACAACGACTGGATTCGCCTGGATAAGCCCGTGCCCAACGATTACGTCTACGAATTCGACTTTTTCTACCAGGAAAACATCAATGGCCGGTTCTCGGTATGGCCGTTCTGCAACGCGGGCGACAGCATCAGCCGGTTTAATTATTTCCTCCGAAAGAACACACACTATTACAATCTGGCGGATACAGTACCCAGCGAAGGCCCCCGCGATATGACCCTGCCGATCGGCGCCAAGCCGCACCGGGTGCGAATTGAAGTAACCGGCGATCATGTCGTCTTTCTCTATAAGGATCGTGGCGAAGGCGGGTGGATTCTGGTGGACGAGCGGGATTTCCCCCATATCGAAAGCCCCCGGTACATCCAACTCGGTTATAACCACGATGGCGGGACGGCGGGTTTGCATTACATCGATAATTTTGTCGTGAACGAACTGGCGGCCAATCGGGCGACGGTCGAACGAACGATTGGAGCAACCAGCTTTGTCGCCAACACACCCGTACCGGTCAGTTTGAAAATCAACGTGACGGGCAATCTCCCCTCGCTATCGATTGTCGAAGGGATTCCCGAAGGTTGGTCGGTTGCCAATATTTCCCATAATGGCGTAGTCTCGAACGGGAACATTATTTGGTCGTTCACCAACCAGAGCCAATCGGTTACTTTGACGTACAACGCCGTTCCTCCGCGATTGATCCAGAGCCGTGTGGCGGGATTTTCCGGCAGCGTCGATTCCGGCGAAGGCGAAGAACGCATCGGCGGCGATACGGCGATTGAAATTCTGTTGCCCTATCTGTATCGCGAATGTATAGACCTCGACTTCAGCGGCAGTCCGGTCAATGGAAAGAACTATCCCACCGGCTACGAATTCGGTAAACGTTACACGCAGGGGATGAATGGCATCCCGGCCACAACGCCCTACACGCGTCCCGGTGGAGTAGGGACTCCGGCATTTGATACCGTGTTTAATTTTCAAGCGGGAGCGGATTTCTACTTTGCCAATCCCGGTGTTGCCCGAGACGATCCGAATTATGCGTTTGAGGACTACCGCGATCAAGGGGAAATTACTTTTGAACACGGCGCGAGCGATACGAACGCCGGACTTGGAGCGGCCCGGATTACGGCGGGAGACTGGTTCCGGTATACCTTCGATCTCGGAGCAGGCGATCAGGTGATTCTCGTCAATCTGAGCATCAATACTTGGGGCAATGGCGACAGCTCTGTCGATCTTTATGTGGATAATAAATTCAAGGCCGAATTCAAGGCGCTCAACACGGCCTGGAATGCTTATCCCTTCTATACCGTCGGACCGTTCGAACTGAGCGGGGGCGTTCATTCGTTCGTCTTCGCCATTCCAGGAGCGAACGTTCCCGAATGTCTAGGCCGTATGGAAATTGTTCGCGTAAAAGGCATTGGCCGCGTCGAGCGAACGTTGACGGCGGATGGATTCTTCCAGGCGGGACAACCCATCAAAGTATCGCTCAAGGCCGAAGCGTTATATGGTTCCTATACATCATTTATCGAAGAAAAACTTCCACCCAATGTGAAGGTCAGCGATATCGGAACGGGTGGGCAGCTGGTGGACGGCCAGATCCTCTTCACGTTGGATCCAACCACCACTTCCAAGACCGTCACCTATACCGTGACACCGCCGGAAGGAGTCAAGTTTCTGCTGTTCAGCGGCCTCTGCGACAATGGATTGCCCCTGGCGGAACCGGTGCGCGGCGATACCAGTGTCACCAACCAGGTCTGGTTGTTCGGCAATGTCACGAAGGAAGTGAAAGACGAATTCAGTGGAACAACGTTGGCCGCGCCCTGGGTGATCGAATATGGCAACGATTCCTCATTAAGTGCGAACTATCAGGATGGCGTAAATATTGGAGTAGCGGACGGTAAACTGAAATTCGACGCGGATATCATGGGCTCGGCGGGTAAATTCGACGAGTGGAGCAATGGCCGCCGCGCTCCCTTGATCCTGCGTACCGACGTTCCGGCTGGTGATTGGCGGATGGAAACCAGCGTTACGCTGATCGATACCTTCACCTGGGCGGAATACCAGATCGGCCTGTTCGTAGGGTATAACGACGGAAAAGACACCGACGTCTCCGGCGATGAATACCTATTCGGTTTCTATGCCAGCGATTTGCGGGTGGAGTTAACCAACCGAGGCGTCTATGGGACGTTGGCTTATCACGAGTTTACCGATGAAGCAGACTGGATCGACGAATTGCTGTTGCCGGGTAAGATCCAGGCCAAGATTGCCGTAACCCGCCGAAGCGGTGAATTGGTCTTCAGCGCGCAATTGCCGGGAAAAACCTGGCAATTGGTGGGTGCACCGACCGCTGAAAAACGTCAGGCAACGCGTGTGGGAATCTTCTCCAAGATCTGGGGCAGCGAGAACTACACTAAAGCTGAATACGATTACTTCACACTTAGCACGTTGGATGTGTTCACCGGTGTTTCGGATTGGGAGTTGTATTAATGATGGATTGGAGTTGATTCGGTTTGAATTCGGGAAGGAGCGTTCGCGTGGGCGCTCCTTCCCTTGTTTTCTTGCGCGATTGATTGGGATTTGGCGACGGAGTTTCATCATTCATCGAAGGAGGTAGTATGATGAAGAATGCGTTTTGGGTGGTGGCAATTGGATCTATCGTCTGTTTGACGGTAACGGTACAATCGGAGGCCGGGGTTCAATATAGCAACGATTTTGAGAATCCCAGCAGTAATCTGCCCTGGGTAGCTTGGCCGGAGTGGGTGGATTGCGGCGGAGGAACGGCGCGTGCTGTGAATGGACGCATCGAATGGTATGGCGATGGGGGTAACAACCAGTGGATTCGGTTGAATCGGGAACTCCCCAGTACCTACGTTATGGAGTTCGATTTCTTCCACCCGGAAAACGTCAACGCGCGTTTTTCGGTCTGGCCGATGGTAAAGGAAGGCGAAGGGATTTTCGAACGGCATAATTATTTCCTACGCAAGAACACGCACTATTTCAACGGCGCGGATACCATTCCCAGCGAAGGGCCAAGGGACATGACCCTCCCCGTGGGATCGAAACCTCACCGCCTGCGTTTCGAGGTGAAGGGAGATCACGTGGTCTTTCTGTATAAAGATCGCGGCGAAGGCGGCTGGATTCTGGTCGACGAACGCGATTTCCCCGCGTTTGGCGATGGCGCGCGGTATGTGCAACTGGGCAACAACCACGATAGTGGAACGGCGGGCGTGCATTGGATCGACAACTTTGTCCTCAGCTATACCTCGCAAGACCTATTCAGTTATAGTAACAACTTTGATAATCCCAGCAGCAATCTTCCCTGGACAGCCTGGCCGGAATGGATCGATTTCGGTGGAGGAACAGCGCGTGCTGTTAATGGACGCATCGAATGGTATGGCGACGGGGGAAATAACCAGTGGATTCGGTTGGATAAACAACTGCCCATGAATTACGTCATGGAATTCGATTTCTTCCACCCGGCGGATGTAAACTCGCGCTTTTCTGTATGGCCATTGGTAGGTGTCAACCAAAGCATTTTCGATCGTCACAATTATTTCCTGCGCAAGAATACGCATTACTTCAACGGTGCGGATACCATTCCCAGCGAGGGGCCGAGAGATCTGACGTTGCCCGTAGGCTCGCCTCCGCATCGATTGCGTTTCGAAGTGACCGGTGATCACGTCGTCTTCCTTTATAAGGACCGGGGACAAGGCGGATGGATTCTGGTTGACGAACGCGATTTTCCCCCCTTTGGTGATGGTCCCCGCTATGTTCAACTGGGTAACAACCACGACAGCGGGACGTCCGGCGTGCATTACATCGATAATTTCGAAATCCGCGGTTTGGCCGACAACCGGGCGGTTGTGGATCGTTCGATCGGGGCAACCAATTTCGTGGCCAATACACCGGTTCCAATCAGTTTGAAGGTGTCAGTCACGGGAAATATTCCTTCGATGACGATTGTCGAGGGGATTCCAGAACGCTGGAGCATTGCCAATATTTCTCACGGCGGTGTTGTCAGCGATGGACACATCATCTGGTCGTTTACCAATCAGAACGAGTCGATGACATTGACCTACAATGCCATTCCTCCCAGGTTGGTGTTGAATCGAGTGGCTGGTTTTTCGGGTAGCGTGGATTCGGGCGATGGAGAAGAACGGATCACCGGCGATACAGCCATCACGATTCTTCTGCCGTATCTGTATCGCGAAGGGATCGATTACGACTTCAGTGGTAGCCCGGTGAATGGGAAGAAATATCCGGTCGAACACGAACTGGATGTTTTGTATGCCGCCGGCATGGATGGAATTCCCAGCGACGTTGCTTATACACGTCCCACAGCCGATAACGCGGTTCCCGCCATCGATCAGGTCTTCGATTTCCCGGCCAGCGCCGACTTCCATCAAGGCAATCCCGATTACAATCGTGGCGAGGTGGGTTACCACTTTGAAGAATACCGGGACACGGGAGAAGTTCAGCCCCAACACAGCTCCAGCGATACGGGACAGAGTCTTGGCAGCCTCGATCCGGGCGACTGGTTCCGTTACACCTTCGATCTCGGCGAAGGCGATCAGGTTCTGATGGTGAATGCCAGCCTGAATACATGGGGCAGCGGCGGCGACGGCTATTGCGATGTCTATGTGGATAACAAATACAAAGGCACCATGCAAGCGCCTTTGACCAGCTTTAATGCATTCACTTTCTTCTCTGTTGGGCCTTTCGAAGTCAGTGGTGGCGAGCATTCCATTGTGTTTGCATTTCCAAGTGGATTGACGTCTCCGACCGACCTGGGCCGCTTCGAACTTGTGCGCGTGAAAGGTATCGGCCGCGTCGAGCGTCAACTCACGGCGGATGGATTCTTTAATCCAAGTCAACCGCTAACCGTGACCCTGAAAGCGGAAGCGTTGTATGGAACCTACACGGCCTTTGTTGATGAAATTCTGCCGGCCGGTGTAACCGTAACGAATCCGGGGCAAGGCGGCGTGATCGAAGGGAATCATCTTTTTATCACTTTCGATCCGACGGCAACCTCGAAAACGGTTACTTATACGCTCCAGCCTGCGGAAGGATCGCGCTTCTTGTTGTTTGATGGATTGTGCGACAGCGGCTTGCCTCTAGCCGATCCAGTACGCGGCGATGTCAGCGTCACCAACCAGATCTGGTTGTTTGGTAATGTTACAAAAGAAGTGAAAGATGATTTCAACGGTACGGCGTTGGCCGCTCCCTGGGTGGTGGAATACGGCAGCGATCCAGCGCTCAAGACCAATTATCAAGATGGTGTTACGCTTGCTGTGGAGAATGGCAAACTGACGCTTGGCGTGGATACGATCAGCATGCCCGATAAGTTCAGCGAATGGTCGAACGGACGGCGTGCCCCGCTGGTTTTACGTACCGATATTCCGGCAGGCGACTGGCGGATGGAAACCAGTTTGAAACTGGTGGATTCGTTGGGGTGGTCGTACTATACGCACGGGTTGTTCGTGGCTTATAACGATGGCAATGACACCGACGTGTCCGGCGATGTGTATCTTTTCGGTTTTTCCGAATCAGAAATTTGGTGCGGATTGACCAACCGGGATGACGTTCAAGGCAGTTTAGCGTATCACGAGTTCACCGATGAAGCCGACTGGATCGATATGCTTCTGGCGGGGGAAATTGAGGCGAAGATCGCCGTAACGCGCCGGAGCAACGAATTGATCTTCAGCGCGCAATTGCCGGGGAAAAGCTGGCAGTTGGTCGGTGCTCCTCTAACCGAACGGCGCACGCCCACTCGGATTGGAATCATTGTGGAAAATTGGGGCAGCGACAATTATTCCACCTCGGAATTCGATTACTTCACGCTTAGCACGTTGGAAGTCTTTACGGACATTTCTGATTGGGCGCTGTATTAAACCGGTTTGAGTCGAAGGAAGTTGAGCGGGGGCGGCTAAGCGGCTGCCCCCGCTTCATTTCAATTGGAACGGTTTTTTCAAACTGGTACTAATATGGATATGAAAAATCCTCTTGTTTCATGGAAATGCCGCGAAGCAATCTTATGATGTTCCGATTCGCCGATTGTTTGACAGTATGCTTTTATTCGGCAATATAAAGCTATCTGATTTCTGATAATCCGGCAAAATGTGTCTTGAAGACGAAATGCATAGTATATCTTATACCAGCCACTTGGATCGAGCCACGAAGTCTTGTGGATTGAATTTAGGTTGATGACTTTTTGCCGTTTCGTCATTACTGGTGGTTCCAGGCACGGCGGGCGTTACGATCTCTTTTCGATGAATTGCATCAGATCGGATTGAATCCTGTGGACAATCTTTTCCAGCGATTCTGTTAATTCGGGCGAAACATCGGTTTGTTTCTCGAACCGGTCACCTTCAATACCATACACAACCAGCGCAGGGGGGAGTTGATGAAGAACGCGCGCCAGTTCGATGGCGTGCGCGACTCCAAAACTGTGGCTGGAGACGGCGAAGATATTCGCAGGCAACGGCTCTTCATTCACATCCCAGCAGAGAAGCGTTCCCACCGGATTTCCAGAGCGAACCGCGTCGATCAAAAAGACGATCGGGGCACTCTTCCATCGTTCTATCAAATCGCCGGCCTCTCCCCGGCATTCGATGACAGATACGCCGGGGAGATTCAGGGACTGGATGCGCCGGGCAGCGAGCAACCCGATCGCGTCGTCGCCGCGTTGTTCGTTTCCGACGCCGATGAGAAGAATCGAAGATGTTATTGATACATCCATGCTTCATCAGAAACTGCGCTGTTTATATCTTGCATTGAAATTGGAACGTTTAATGGAGGATAGTCGGATGTAAATAAAGCGGTCATGGATTCTCCGGACTTTTGCAATAAGCGAAAAGAGAAACGAACTACACAGACATCGGAGTGAGAATCCAATACCCCATTTGCATCCGGGGCAAATGGGTCGAATTGTACGACGAATATTCCCTTCGCGATGTCCTCCGAAGAGAGGGTATGCGTGATCGGCTTCGATTCGGTCCCCCCATTCTGCCCGGCGAAACGAAGGATAGTCTCAACGGCGTCGACTTTGACTGCCGGTTCTGCTGGACTCGCTATGAAGATATGCGCACGGGCTTTTTGTCCCGGACAGAAGGTATTTTCGTAACATTCCACGCGGATTTTCATCCCGCCGCCGATATCCTCCCAGGTATGTTGCTGGATTCGGATGCGATCTTCCGTAAAATCCTCATTGGGATTGAACGACCGCAACCGCCCGGCTTTTTCCAGGCCAATCCGAAGCCGCTCTGCGAAACGCAAGTCGGGATCGTCCGTAAAGGAGCCGGGATATCCGTTTTCTATTTTAATGAAAGGGTTGGATAAGAATGTATCATAGATGACTCCCGGATAACCCATGGAAGATACAGGGCTGACCCATCGCGCCTCATAGATGATTCCTTCACTATCTTTTACGGCTAGTTGGCAAGATAGTTTCTTGTGAGGGGGAACCCAGGCATAAAAATCGAGAGTCGCATCGAGAGTCAGCAGGAGGTATTGCTTCTCCCAATCGAAGGCCACAATGTCGTTGGAAGTAAAAAGAACCTGCTGGGTTTCGGCATCTTCCCAGACGAGAGGGATGGAATTTTCTGCGATTGTGGGCGATACAATCCAAAGAAACAAAATGAATAAACAAGCAGAATATTGAATCTTGGGTATCATCTGTTTTCTCCCCGGTTATTGCGAATGAAATAACCGATTCAGATAAATTTAAATCTGTTTTGAGTGGTTTATCGATTACATACGTTTTTTCGCGTTTGATCCTCTATAAAGCCTTTAGTCTCCGGCTTTTTCGAAATGAGAATTCGATCGGGATAATGAAAATCGCCTTTCGTAGTGTATTATCATTTTTATTGAATGTCGCACCGGGGGAAAAGGTTTATTATTTTTTGAGAACAGGAGAGATCTTCGCAGAAGAACGTTGGTATAATTTTAGGTTCAAACCTTAAAAGTCTAACGTCTCAGAGTTTTTCAAGGTGAGAATACGAACGAAATTATGACAACCAGTCTAGGCTCTAAAGACAGTACCCAATTAATCCCAAAAGTAAAATCCGCTTGTCCAGCCTCTCCTTTATCCTTCCCTCTCAATCTCCAATTTTAAGAAATGGCACGAGCAGGAGATGCAGGGATCGTAGTTCCGGATCACCTGTTCGCATTTCCAGGTCATTTCATCTTTGGAAAGGTTCAGGTTCTTCGAAACAAACTGGAAAAGATCGTTCTCGATGATTTTCTGATTCTGTGAAGTGGGTGCAACGATCTTAGCGTCGGCGATGAGGCCATTGGCGTCAATTCGGTAACGGTGGTAGAGAATACCGCGTGGGGCTTCGGAGCAGCCGTAACCGGTCGCCGCCTGGGGTTGCAGTGGAATGGAAGGACGGTCGGGCATTTCGTACTTCTCTAATATCCGCAGAGCTTCATCAAAAGCGTAGAGCGTTTCCACCGCCCGGATGGCGATGCTTTGAAAGGGATTTGAAGAGAATCTGGGTAATCCCGCTTCCAAAGCGGTTTGCCGGGCAAGCGGCGAGAGTTTATCGAAATTGAGATTATACCGAGCCGTCGGCCCGACAAAATACGCGCCGCGTTCGACAATGCGCGATTGTAACGATGTGGAATGACGCACATGCTCTTCGACAAAATGCCGGTCGTATTCCGACACGTCGATGTCCAGTCCCTTATTCGACACTAATCGCCCCTCGTTGAAGGGATATTCGGAGGGATGGCGTAGAGAAACGAACTCATAGTCGAATTCGTAATCGGGAAACGGCAGCGAGGCGCACCAGTGAACCAGTTTAATGGCTTCATCCCGGCCCCATTTGAGTTCTTCAATCAGCGGTTCGAACTCTTTCCGCGAGGGAATGCGGTAAAATCCCCCCACTTTGACGTTGATGGGATGAATTTCCCGCCCCCCAAGAATGTTTACAATATCGTTACCGGCCTTTTTGAGACGCAAACCGTTTTGAACGATGGTGGGATGATCCTTGGCCATTTGAATGGCGTCTTCATACCCCAGAAAATCGGGCGCGTGCAGCATCAATGCATGCAGGGCGTGGCTTTCGATCCATTCGCCGCAATAAATCAGACGGCGCAGATCTCGGATCGGGCCGATGATCTTGACCCCGAAAGCCTTCTCCATGGCATGCACGGAACTCATCTGATAGGCGATGGGACAGATTCCGCATATACGGGCGGTGATATCGGGCGCTTCGTGATAAGCGCGCTTTCGCAGAAACGCTTCAAAAAAACGAGGCGGTTCAAAGATACGAAACTTAAAATCCTCGACCCGGTTTTTGTTGATTTTCACATAAAGCGCGCCTTCTCCCTCCACACGCGCCAGGTAATCCACTTGAATCGTTTTGACGGTCGAACCATTTTTCCCGGACGGTTTCCGGGAAGCCTTCCCGGCGGTTTTCGAGGAACGGCTGACTTTTTTCGAACGCAAAGCAACCGTTTTGGCTACGGCTTTCTTTTTAGAGCGTCCGTTGGTCTTCGATTTCGTCGCGTTCCGAGTTTTTCCGGATTTGAGGACTTTCGTTTTATCTTTCATAAGCTTCACTCTCTCTTCGGAATGGTTCAGAGAATGCGTTGAATCCGCGAAACGCCCGGATGATTTCGTCTTTGGTCTTGCCTTGCTCGGCGAAGTGGGCACTGAGGCTGGCGGTATTCGGCGATTCTTTCGGTCCAAAACAGGCAAAACACCCTCGGTTATACGAAGGGCATAACGCACCGCATCCCGCCTGGGTGACGGGTCCCAAACAAGCCTCGCCCTGAGCGACCATGACACAAACATTCATGGCGCGTTTGCATTCCATACAGACGCTGTACGTGGGGATATTGGGCTTGCGATGGTTGAGGAGGGCATTGATCACTTCGATCAGTTGATATTTGTTGATCGGGCATCCGCGCAGTTCGAAATCCACAAAAACATGGTCGGCAATCGGCGTCGATTTGTTGAGCGTGTCGATATATTGCGGCGAGGCATAAACGATCGACGTAAATTCATTGATGTCCTTGAAATTTCGTAGCGCCTGGATACCTCCCGCCGTGGCGCATGCGCCGATCGCGATCAACATTCCGGATTCGCGGCGTACCTGATGAATCCGTTCTGCGTCGTGAGGAGTCGTGATCGAACCTTCCACCAGCGAAACATCGTAAGGCCCTTTGGCGACCGCACGCGAAGCCTCGGGGAAATTGGCAATCTCCACTTCGCCGACCACATCCAGCAGTTCATTTTCGCAATCCAACAAACTGAGCTGACAACCGTCGCAAGAAGCGAATTTCCAGACCGCCAGTTTGGGTTTCTGTTTTTTCTTCACGATCGCTCCTCCGTTTCGGTTTCAGATTTCCCACTTGTCGAACCATTCTCGAATTTCACTGAATGGAAAGACGGGCCCATGCTTGCAAACGAATTTGGGTCCATATTGGCAATGGCCACAGAATCCGGTTCCGCATTTCATATTACGTTCCATGGAGACATGAATGCGTTCATAGGGTAGACCGCGTTTGTTAAGCGCCTGGACGGCATATTTCATCATGATTTCAGGGCCGCAGATCAAAGCAACGGCATTGTGGGGATCGAAGGGAGCGCCTGAAACCAGTGTCGTGACCACGCCGACGTTTCCTCTCCAGCCTTCCATCGCACGGTCGACTGTAATATATACTTCCAGGTCGAATTCGCCGCGCCACTGCTTGAGTTCTTTCTTGAATAGAATGTCGTCAGGCGTTCGGGTGCCATATAATAAGACGATGCGTCCGTATTTCTCACGATGAGCCATCAGGCCATAAAGGGCGGGACGAAGCGGCGCCAGACCGATTCCTCCCGCGACGATGACAACATCGGAATCCTCCGCTTCCTTCAGAGGCCAGCTGGTTCCATACGGGCCGCGAACGCCCATCAGATCGCCGATCTTCAGGTTGCGCATGGCTTTGGTAACTGTCCCCACCACCCGGGTGGTGTGTACCAGTGTATTCGGTTTTTCGGGATCGCCGCTGATGGAAATCGGGACCTCGCCGGTTCCATAGACATAAAGCATGTTGAATTGGCCGGGTTGAAAACCGCCGTTTCCATTGCTTTGCAGCGGTTTCAAATCGAGCGTAAAGGTATCGTCGGTTTCCTGGATTAAGCGGCGTACCGCATAAGGCTGAGGGAGCATGGGATCGAGAATTTCACTCATTTTGCTTGCCTCTCAAGAATGGATTCCATAAATATCCATCAGCTGGAGCCGTGTGGCTTCAAGCCGTTGCGCGACTGCCTGGAAGAGCCGGATAAGGACTTGATAACCCAGTTCGTGATCGCTTTGGCAAAGACTCAATAAAGTATTGCCCTCCAGACGAATCGTCCGCACCAGATCCACGGCCCGGGCACTGAATCGCCAACGGTGCGGTGGAACCAACCATGACCACCCGAGAACATCCCCCGTATCAAGGGTCTGAATGGTTAACGCACCGCGTTGCGCGGCAAACACCTCCACCGCCACTTTTCCGTTGCGGATCAGGTAAAAAGCCGACGATTCGTCTCCTTCCCGGAAAATGTATTTCCCGGCATTGAACGATTCGGTTCCCGCAATCCGAGATAAGGCGGATATACGATCCGGCGTCAGTCCCTGAAAGAAAGGATGTTCGCTCAGCAAGGTTTCGACGTCGTCCATCTCCGTACTCCTTCCTCATTTCTTCAATTTGACTTCAGGAACGGATGGCGCGTGCTTCTTCGGTAATATCGATTCCCACTGGACACCAGGTAATACAACGGCCACACCCAACGCATCCATACTCGCCGAATTGATCGACCCAGGCGGCCAGTTTATGCATCGCCCATTGGCGGAAACGGGATCGGGGCGACGAGCGGACGCTCCCCCCGTGTATGTAGGAAAAATCGGAGGTGATGCACGAATCCCATACTCTCCACCGTTCCGCCTCGCTTCCGGTCAGGCTGGTATAATCTTCGACTGTGGAACAAAAACAAGTGGGGCACACCAGGGTACAGTTCGAGCATGTTAAACAGCGGGAAGATACTTCATCCCAGCGGGGATGTTCGATGTTTCGATAAAGAATCTCCTTTAATCCATCGATGTCCAACTTTCTCCCCATCGATTGGGCGGCATGGTCGATTCCCCGAATGGCGGCTTCTCGCTCCTCGGTACCTGCTTTTTTACCGGGAATTTTTTTTAACCACTCCCGCCCCCGGTCGTTCCCCGCCTCGGCCACGAAATAATGCTGGCCATCTTCCAGCACTTCGGTCAGCGCCAAATCGAAATTCGTTTTGGCTTGCGGTCCGGTGTTCATGGAATGACAAAAACATGTATTGCCTGCTTCCGTACAATTGACTGCAATGAGGAACAGATTTTCTCGATGCGCTTTATAATAGGAATCGGCGTATTCTCCTTCCAGAAATATCTTGTCCTGCAAGGCGATGGCGTGCAGTTCGCAAGGCCGCACACCGAAAAAAGCATAGCGTATGGTTCCCGAACCATTGGTGTCGTAGAGAAATCCTTTTCCATTTCGTCTGGCTTTCCACAACCGGTGGCGGGAAGGAAACAAGTATTGTTTCCAGGATTGTGGGCTGCAAGAGAATCCAAACAGGGCCTCGTCATTCCGTTTTTTAAGCCGGTAGACACCGCCTTCCTGTTCATCCGACCAGCCTATAGGCAGTTCGGATGTCGATGAAAGCGTATCGTAGATAATCGCCCCATTTCGTAATACCGGACCGATAACCGTATAGTTCTCTTCCTGGAGAAGGCTGATAAGGCGATCCAGTGCTTTTCGTTGAAGTGCAATGGCGGGATTCGAGAGAGTTCTTTGTTTTTCCACGTTGGCTCATCCTTTATTCCACGAAATCGGGACTTTTCAGCGAGAAGTAACACGCGAAGAAGAGCAAAACGCGAAGAAAATGCAATTAATCTTACTTGTATCACAAAAAAATGGTTTGGTAAAGATATTTTTTTATCGATCTTTCGATTTATGATATTAAAAAACCTATCTACTCTGGGGCCGGGAATGCAACAACAAACATCCTTAATCATTCATATACATAATCTTACTGAAGGAGAAAAACTCATCCTGTCACTGTAGGAGATTAAACCATTTAATCATTGATAAGATATTGAATTTCTTTATACGAAGATTCTGGGCTTCCAATTATTCGGATAATTGATTTTTATTGATTTAGTTAAAAAGAGGCTATTACCCCATCGCTTATGGATAGACGGTTTTTTATCGATGGTACAAGGGTAAATAGATGGGAAACTATCCAAAGTTAACCAACATGAATTTACCGGGGAGCAGATGTGCCCCGGGGAGAAGTTGGCGCTATTGGCGCCGGATTGGACCGTGCCGGAGAAATACTTGGCGATGAATCGGAAAAAGATCCATGCGGTTCGGAAAATGACGAAGACGAACGCGGCATGGATTGCTGGGGAGAGGAAATGGAACGGGAATTCTGGCTGGGGGCTGAAAACGACCGGGATGGCGCATCGCTTCGAAAAGAAGGACGCGATTCCGGATTAGAGACACTGTGGTTCGGCGAAGTGGTTACCGGGGCCGATCGAGGAAGGCTCAGCGAACGCGAGGGAGAGAATGAGGATGAAGGCTCCGTTCGCGGCATCTCCAGCCGGGGCGCCGGTTGAGAGAAGGCACGAGAGGGAAGCGAGAATGCACTTCCTCCCATGCGCTCCGTTCCACGATCCACCGCAT
>CAZFOX010000008.1:16305-21824 GCA_964520565.1 uncultured bacterium
AAGGCGATATCGACTCCCTTCGCCTCTCCGGAGGTATAATTTGAATTTGCTGACCGGTTTGGCGCGATTCCGGATTGATCACAATCGGATTTCGTCGGTTGGCTGTCGATCCCGGCGTTGCTTCGTCGCGTTGCCGCTTCCAGAGAGAAACGCGGGAATCGGGAGTTTCCGATGTCCATCCTGACGATTGGGTTTCGAATGACCGTTGCGATTCACGGGTGATTGAGGATGAATGGGAATCGGTAGTTGTCTGCTCGCGTGAGAGGCGAAGAGTGCGGCCTGCATTGCTCGTTCGCGGAAGAATCGGACCAGCGGAATTATTATTTGGGGAAGAAAAAGCGGGCACGGACCCCAAAGTGGTGGATGGCGATATTTGACGGGGAATCGATCTTTGTTCGGAACGACGATTTTGGCTTGACGATTGATCTCGCAAATTCGAAGAAGTCGATAAGCGGGATGGCTTTCCACCCGGATTGGATTCGCTTCGATTTTCAATATGAAGACTTTCATCCAAACCGGTGGAAATTCGGATTTGTGCGCGGCGGTTATCCATCATGGGACGCGGTTCGCGTTGGGTACGATCTTCCTCTTTTGGGATGTCCTTATCATGGTGAGGCCGGTAATAAGGATGCCCATAAGGCCAACCGAACCAGGGATCGTTATAGGCGTAAAAAGGCGAGTAACCATACGGATATAAATAGGGTCCCGCATAATATCCCCGCCAGTAATCATGCCAGTCATAAGCCCAATAGGGATTGTAATAGTCCAACGGACTCCAAAAGCTGGCCGGATAATATCCCGAATAATAAATAGTGCTATAGGGATAATCGTCGTATACCACAACGGATGAGGAGTATGGATGCATCCAGGATCCATAATACGATCCATATCCCCCATAAGGATAACCACGATATCCAAGAAAGGCATTTTCTAAATCGTCATAATACCACCAGGAATACCGGGGATAATAATAGGGGGAATAATATCCATAAGAAAAATAAGAGGTTGGTAAATAACCATCCGTCTGATAATAAGGGGGATAGGGCGAAATACTGTCGATAGAAACGGTTTCCGGCCCGGGAGAATATAGATATGAATCCAGGTCGTAATAAATGATTTGTGCTTCTTGGACAGGGATTTCGGCCTGTGTATCGGCTTGTTCCGCCAGGTTAGGATTCACATCGAGAACAACGGGTTCGGATATCACCGACCAACTCGCTGGTGGAGTTCCGGTGGATTCATTCCGGTGGGTGGATACGCCTTGAGAAAATGAAGCCTTCGGTTGTATGAATCTTCGATCGTAAACCATTCGAGGAGTGGAAGAACACCCATACGTTATGAAAACTATCACTCCAATGGAAAACAACTTGAACGTTTTCATCGCCCTTGGCCTCCCCAGATCCCTATATTTGAATAATAAGAATACAGGTTTAACGGTTCAATCCTCAACATACCCTTTAATACTATCGCATGATAAAAAGAGGTAGCTAGAGTTTTAATCGGACCTTTGCTAAGCCGTTTTGCTCCAACCCGCTTGAAACTCTCCACAAAATTTCTAAACTTTAATCGTAGAGGTCTCGAGATTGTATGTTTGCAGGATAGAGAAGATTTGCTATATCCTGAGACAAAACTCGAGCGCTTGGAGTCCGATGCAATGCGACGATCCATCAGTTCCGCAGATTTGGATGCCCATTTGAAGAAGTTGGTTCAAAAAAAGAACCAGGTTGAAAAGGAATATCAAGATACCAATCAAAAATACTGGACTCTCTTGTTTATCGATGTTTCTTCTTCGGCCAAGAATATATGGGACCGGGGAGAAGATGCCGCCAATCAAATCCTGAACGACTACCAACAGATCACCCGAGAAACCCTGAAATCCAATGGAGTTAGTTTCATCGAACCGGGTGGGGGGCCACAGGTGGTTTGCTGTTTTGAGAGTCCCGAAACCGGACTATTAGCTGCCCATGATGTAATTCTTGTATTAAAAGAATGGAATAAAACGCAGCCCGAGGATTTGCATTTACTCCCGGCCATTGGCATGCATCAGGGTTATATTAATTTCCATGGCGGGACTATCCACCAATCCAACACGAACAATATAGCCAAGCGGATTCAAACCGAAGCCGGGCCCGGACAGGTATTCGTTTCCCGGGAAATCCAGGAAGAACTGGACTCCAATCCACAGTTTTCCTTTGACTTCGTAGGCACTTTTTCCCTAAAAAACATTCCCGAACCACAGGATATTTTTGAGGCGTTTTACCGGGTGCTTCGGGATATCGATGCCTTTTCGGTTCCCATGTCGTCCGCGACAAAAGTGGAAGAGACTTCTTCGTCACGCGAATCGTTCCAATGGATTTTTATCTATATCGATGTCTGCGAATCCACGAAAAAATTCTGGAAATTTGGCGATCGTGAGGCCAGCCGCCTGATTCAGGAATACCAGAAACTATGCCATACAACTTTTCAACAATGTGGTTGTGTTTATGTCAAATCCTGTGAAGGCGATCAGATCATCGGCGCATTCGAACCCGAAGACGCCAACATGGCGGTTGTAGCCTCTATCAAGATTCTAAAAGACTTATTTCGCCGGAACTTACACGTGCGGGAATCCAATCAGGTTCGCGCGGCGATCGGCATACATCGGGGAGAAATGATATTAGAAAACGGCGACCCTGTTACGACTAACGATATGCGCGTGGGAAAAGCCATTCAATCGCTGGCCAGCGCTGACGAGATTCTGCTTTCAAAAAATATTCTCCCGGATCTGGATTATCAGATCCGAGAAAACATCAGCCACTATGGTATTTATGAATTTCCAGGACTCTCGGATTCGTATACATTATATACGATGAATTGGACACACGCCCAATTACGCCCCAGTCTTCTTTATCCACCATTGCGGAATCGGCCCAGGAAGTATCGTCCGTTCCATGGGAAGGATTAAGGAGTCAGCCCCCATCGTTCGTCCAGTAACGAATTGATGTTCAGATCGACAGGAGAGTTCAGATCGAGCGGTTCGTCTTCCTCCAGAAGTTCCTGTAAACGATAATCCTCAAAAGTCATTTCCGGATGGCGAATAGCATCGGAAGTGGAATATTTCCCCTGCCCCAGCCAGAAAGCCGGTTTGAAAAAGTCCGAAATGCTAATAAATTCCCGGCTTATTCCTATCTGTAATTTATAATCCGATTTAATGGATACGGAATTCAACAAGGAACTTTTCGACGAGTTCTGAAAGGCTTCCCCCTTCTTGGGAAGTAACGAATAATCCAATTGATAGGGCTGCCGTTCAAATAATTTACCCCGGCGCAGGGGTTCCAGGTAAGAGTTATAGAAATCGGCCATGCCCGATGCCGTATCGGCGACAAACAGGTCAAACCGCGCTCCAATTCCCAGAGGCAACCGGCCGTCGAAGGGCTGCTGCTGCCGGGTGAGTTCCCGGGACGAAAGAACCGGCCGGTTATTCTCGGATAATTGCGTCGAACCCGAAAGCGATCCGCGCACCGGTTGGCCGGATGCGCATCCCAGCAATCCACTTAAGAACATGGCAACCATGTAGCTGGAAAGCCGCTGACGGGATAGAAAAACACTAAATACTCTCCGTATGCATCTCATAGCGCCCTCCTCAAAGGCGAGTATGACCAGCCGGAACGCAAAGCAAAGAATATCGATAAAATATCAAAAAAATGATAAAGCATCATTTTTTCTTTGTTTGGTTCCCGCTTGAACCGCCTTGGGAGAAAATCAAGCCGTGATATAGTTGGGCTGCATGCAGCGATTCCAATGCGCCGCACGCAATCGGATCAAACAATTCGATTGTATCGCCTTTTAGACGGATATTGAAGCAATGTTATTCGATATATCTTTAATTCCCGAACCGGTACGGCATCTTTGTTCCCTTCTGGGATCATCTCGTACATATGTTGTTGGCGGTATCCTGCGCGATTCCATCGCCGCATCGCCAAATTCCGATATCGTACGCCGCGCAATCGGCCAGGATTGGGATATGGCGACTCCTCTTCACCCCAACGAAGTGATGGCGCGTTTGCGGAAATCGGGGATTACTGTAGCTCCCATCGGCATCGAACATGGAACCGTTGCCGCTGTCATCGAAAACATTTCCTATGAAATCACCACCTTTCGCCACGATGTGGAATATTCAGACGGCCGTCATCCCACTGTCCGTTTTGCGGAAACCTTGGAGGAAGATTTAGAACGGCGCGATTTTACCATCAATGCATTAGCCTTAAACGTCGAGTCGGGGGAGATCATCGATCGATTCAACGGCATTGCCGATCTGCGTTCACGGATCATACGAACCGTCGGAAATCCGGTAACGCGATTTCAGGAAGACTATTTGCGTATGTTGCGCGCAGCGCGATTCGCTGCCAAATTGGAAGGAACCGTCGAACCGGAGACCTTCGCCGCGATTGCCGCCAATGCTCCATTGATTCAAGGCGTATCGCCCGAACGCATCCGCGATGAAATCCTGAAAATGATGTCCTATTCCAAACCTTCACACGGATTCGCACTCCTGCACGAATGCGGTCTGCTGCGGTATATCCTGCCGGAACTGGATGCCGGTTTCGGTATCGGACAAAACCGGTTTCATTCCGACGATGTCGCCTGGCATACACTCCATTCGGTCGATGCCCTGAATCCCCGATATCCGTTTCTTCGCTTTATCACTCTCCTCCACGATCTTGGGAAAGTACCCGCCAAAAAATACCTGGAACGCAAGGGCGATTACGTTTTTTACGGGCATCAATACATCAGCCGGGGCATGGCGCGGCGGATCATGCACCGTCTGCGCTTTTCCAACAAGGAAATCGAGACAGCCTGCGCGATTGTGGAAAATCATATGTATAACCTCAAGCCGGGTTTATCCAAAGGAGCCGCCCGCCGCTTCATCCGCAAAATGGGACGTGAGAATGTCGAAGGTTTTCTGCGCATGCGCATGGCCGATCGGAAAGGCAACCGCTTCAACAACGATGGATATGAAAAAGGTTTGTTCCATTTCGTGCGCGCCGTGCGTCAGATCGACCGCGACGAAGATGCCCTGACCGTTCAGAAATTACACATCAACGGCTACGATCTGATGAACATGGGATTGCGGCCTGGGCCCATCTTCTCGCAAATCCTCAATCTTCTCTTGGACGAGGTGCTGGACGATCCCACCCGAAACGATCGCGAATGGTTGCTTCGAAAAGCGGCAGATTATGCGGAAGAATTCCAAAGAACAGGAACTCTTTCGACTCCCGCACGCCAGCAATCCGATGAAGAAGACGAAGAAGGAGAGGACGGATTATATGAAAGCGAATAGAATTCTATCCAAAACGAAACGGCAAAAATTCATCAACGTAAATTCGATCCACAAGACATCGTGGATCGATCCATGTGCCTAGTACAAGATATAGTTATAGTGTGAGTTTCGTCTTCAAGACACTTTTTGCCGGATTATCATCCCAAGATATTTGAAATTCAGGTTTTAGTAAATTCTTTCAAGGCTCAAAAGGTGTTCT
>CAZFOX010000009.1:0-11762 GCA_964520565.1 uncultured bacterium
CCAATCGCGCCCGCGCTCGGCTTATAGAACTCGCCTCAAAAAACGAGGGATTTCATTCCTGCACCGTGGCGGAGGCCCATCCTTTATTCAGCGTGGCATTCAGCAACCGTACAGCCAATTCGGTGAGCTATAATGTAGGTTGGGATGAAAATGGGATATTGCGCTTAAAAAACGAATGCCAAGCGGCGATTGACTATATTCTTCTGGAAAAACCGCCGGAGGATCATCCTTTTGCAGACATCCAATTCCTGGATCGTATCGTAAAACTCCATGGCGAAATGATCGCGGAATATCGCGGGTATTCAATGTGGAAAGTATTCCCCATTCGAGTAATTGTCACGGACGATGCGTTGCACAATGAAGATTTATGCGGGGGGAAAGATATCGACTTTTCGGATAATCGTCAGATCGCTATCCGTTGGAATCTTGATAACCAGGATTACGTCGATTATCACATCTGGGTAATCATCGACGGTCAGGAGAAGCAATATCTGGGACGTAGCGCCGGGGGTGACAAGAACTATTTCATTTGGAACGAAACGGAAGAGTGGGTGGACGAACGTTTTAAAGCCGGCCCGCAGTTCGGTCACGTCTACGAATTTGTGGTGTATGGCATGCCCAAAGATCGGAATCTGCAAAAACCCAAGGCGTACTATTGCAAAGGATCGATTGAGTATCTGGAAGGAAAATAAAAAGCGGCGATTCGCTTGATAGGAACTGGATATTAGAAGGTTATCCCCAAATCCGAGAATGCTTGCTCGGTGGCCTTTTCCCATCCTCGGTTGGCGGCCGGATTGGCAGGACTGGGATGAGGAATTCGGCCAATTCGGATTGGGATTCCTGCCAGGGCGCGCTTCGCGCTTGTTTCTGCATATCCTCCGATTCCAATAATCCACTGAGGCCTAAAGTAATCGACATAATGCTGGAGAGCCTTGTCGCAAGCGTTGGATAGAGATTCTCGATCTCTGACCGGCAGTTTGTCGGGTGTCAGGTTTTGTCCGCGCTCATTGAGAAATAAAAGCGGGCAATAATTGATCACAAAAAAACGCTGAAAAAAACTTTCCGGTTTTCGAAACCGTGCCTTGGCCCATCCCCAGAGACGTTTCCCACTTACTTCGCGCCGCGTATTATTCCAACCGAGAACAGGGCGTTGAGGATGTTCGTGACGCGGTTTACCGATCGGTTCCTCGATCTTCAGCCACTCGCGCACCATGATCGAATCTCCAAACGGAATGCCATTTTGTGCCATACCCCATGGCCCCGGATTCATTCCTAACAAAAGAATCTCTCGTTGACTCTGGCCGTATTGTTGCAAGTATTTATTGTAGGATGCGCGTGCGTATTCCAATGGATTGTAAACATGAGTAACCGGGGATGAAAACGATAAATCCTGCAGCGAGGCAACGAATCGATCTGTCAGTTCGATTAGATTCATTAAACGATTCCAGGAGAAATGGACATTAATGGGCTTGATTCAATTCCTCTTGAGCTTGTTGGAATATCGACTGGTGTTTGGGATTATTTTCAATCCATTCCCGGAACTCTTCCAGAACCTGACGAGCATGGTCCAGATGCTTTGTTTCTATCAAGGATCGTATCAATTCCAAATACCCTTCCGCGGTCGATTCGAAAATCAATGGGAAGAAATATTCTACTGTGTTGGGTTCACACCATTGATCCAGTTCCTTCCGATCGTAATAAATCGTTCGGAGTAGCACGTGATTGGTTCGATAAATGGGAAGGATTTGTTCGAAGAGTGGAACCAGAATATCAATAATCCGGCGCGTATGCCTCAATTGGAGCGGAAGATTTCGCCGTGCCTGACTGACGATTTGTTTATCCAATCGATTCCAGGCTTTGATCACTTTATCGTCGTTGGGAGAAATTTCGTCGATATAAGCGTCTATAATCCGGATATTATCGCGTGTCTTATCTAATTCGTGCCAGAGCTCGCTGAGAACCTTATCGAATCCCCGTTGCTTCTTTCGATCCACCTTCCCATCGTCGGGCATCCGGTAAAGAGTATCGGAAAGTTTTCGCAGATCGCGCAGGTGCGTTTCGAGAAGGTTGTTAATATGACCGTGTGTGATATCACCGGTTCGCTCGTAATGATCGAATAAATCTCGAACCAGCCCGCGGATCCGATAAAAACCCTTGATAAAACGGATGCGTTGATAATTCCGCCAACTGGTCGAAGGGTTGTAGGATTCGTGAATCATCCAAGCATCTCCAGTTGTTTCTTGACTGCCTCGCATACTTGTGTGGCGGCTAGTAATTTCATGCAATAGGGATCCTTATCGCATCGTGTCAGGTAACACCCAAGACAATCAATTTCGCCTTGCAGGATAACACCCTGGCCGTAAAGTTCCAGTTCCGAGGCGGATGTCGGGCCAACGAGACATACCACTTGTTTTCCCAAGCCCAACGCGGCATGCAAGGCGAGTGTATCACCGGTGACTACCAGGTCGCAAAGATTGAGAATGACGATAAACTCCAGTACCGACGGCCGTAACTCCGCATCGATAAACGGAACCGTCATGGCTGCCATGACTTCCCGAGCACGTTCGAAATCGGCCGGACCGTATAAGAGAATCGGGCGGATTTTTAAATTATGATAAACGAATTCACCCAACCGGACAAAACCATCCACCGTCCACTTTTTATGCTGCCACCGGTCGCCGGCACCCACGTTAAAGCCGATGAGGGGATGACAACCATGCAATTGATGAAGTTCCACGAATTGATCGGCTTTTTCCTGCAACTCGGGCAAGAAGGGAGTCATGATCGGATCGTTTGCCGGAGTTGCGCCGAGAATACGCTGCATATGACTCTGGTACGTTTCCCGATTGGCTTTTTTTACATCGTCCCAGAGGCTCATTTCCAGCCAAGTCTGCCCCGAATCGTCGAACGCGAATACCGAGCCATCCGGTTTTCGTCCGTATCCTCTTTTGACATCGGCCCCAATCCGCATCGCGATTGCAGTCGCTTCCGCCGCCAGATCGAAATTGATACAGACGTGAAATCGTTCACTATCGAGAATCGCAAGCGATTCTTCCGAAAAGGACAATGGACGATCGATGAAAGGATTATACCGGATCAGAGGAAAACTCTTTTGTCCACAAATCCAGGTTATATGCGAACAGGGATAAATTCTTTTGATCGCATGAAGCAAGGCTGTCGTGCGCAATACATCGCCTGCCGCTCCCAGTTTGACGATCAAGATTCGGCTTTCAACAGGATCGAAATAGGGGCATGCTTCGCATACAATCCCCCAATCCTTATGGGGTTGGCAGGGGCGGTCTCCCCGGTAATGGCGGCAATGAGTATGAACGAATCTCAGCGTCGTACTCCCCCTTTCTTTTCTTCCAGAAATTTCTTGGCCTGATCGGGAATCGGGCCGGCGTTTTTGAGATTCGTTAAATCCTTTAATATAGACTCGCCCTCGGTTTTGCGGCCCGATTCATACATGGCCATGCCCATAAGCAGCCTTGCCTGGGGAACCGCGTCGTTCTGTGGATTCTTGTCGATGAATCTCTGCATGATTTCGATACAGCGGTTGAAATCCCCGCCATAAAACTCTGCGGCTCCCTGGAAAAAAAACATATTGGTATAGGAAGATTTGGCTTCCTGCAATTCTTCCGGAGACAATCCCTTCCAATTCAGAAGACGGTAGTATTGTTCCTCCGCTCTCTCGAACATACCCCGGTCGCGAAGGCCATTGGCATACATCAATACGAGTTTGGGATTCTCGTCGTTCGTTTTGATTTGTTCTTCGACCAGGGTAAATTCTTCGATGCTTTGTAGAACCTTCTTCATCCGCACGGCCATAATGGAGCGTTTCATATCCTTATCTTCCACCCGCATGGACAGAAGTTCTCTTCCTTGAGGATCGAAGAATAATACTGTCGGAAACGAAAGAACTCCGTATTTGGATTCGATATCGTCCTTGCCTTCCACATCCACTTTCACGGCGATGAAATTCGGCAGATATTTTTGAACCAAGGGACTTTCCCAAATGAGAAAATCTTCCCGTTGGCGTGTGGGATTCTGATAATAGAGATAGTGATAGAAAAAAGCAAAAACAGGTTTGTTTTGTAGTTTCGCTTCACTCAGCGCTTGATCCATATCCTTTTGCCATTCGATGGCTTGAATGCTTTCAATTCCATTCAATAAAAACAACGCAACCAGAATGCATTGAAAAAATCGTTTCATGATGTTTCGCTCCCGCAATGATTTCCGAATCAGTTAAGTGGATTGTTTCCGGATACTATATTTAATGACGAAACGGCAAAAAGTCACAAGCGGTATTTTATTTTACAGAGGATGTATTTTTTTTTCTTGGCGCCTGATACAACATATAGCGTGAGTTTCGTCTTCCATCCACTTTTTTCCGGCTATCTTTAATAGTATAGGCGGAAAAAATGGTTGTCAGCAGGTCTTGCCCGATTCTTCCGTTGGAAAACCTCATGGATTGGATTTTATGTTTTTGGAGGAGGAAAAATCGATTAGCAACAGGGTTACATCATCCTCCAGTGGTTCTATGTCCAAGGGGTGTTGAACGAATTGTTCCAGATCGTCCAAGATAGTTTCCAAGAGATCGTCGGCGGAAGTCGAACCGGAGTTTCTGATAATTTTTTCCAGGCGTTCAATTCCATAGGGCTTTTTTTCATCGTTAAAGGCTTCCACGATTCCATCGGTATACATTAAAAGCCGGTCGCCGGGTTCAATTGCCGTGGTTTCTTGGTCGTATTCGGCGTCTTCAATAATTCCCAAAGGTAATCCACGTTCGACTTTTAATTCTTCCAAGGCGCCGTTTCGTTTTCGCAGTAAAAGAGGTGGCTGATGCCCGGCGCAGGCATACTGGAATTGGAAGGTGTCCATATCCAGGCATCCTAGAAACATCGTGATGAATTCACCGGTGCGAAGCGTCTTCAAGAGCACTGTACTCAGTTTTTTCAATAAGGCCTGTGGGGATAGTTGCTGCTCGATCAACGTGTGCGACATGGCGCGGGTGATCCCCATGATGAAGGCCGCAGGAGTTCCGTGACCCGAGACATCGGCAATTAAAATGTACAATTGATTGCCGGCGGGGGAGAGATAATCGTAATAATCGCCGCCCGCCCTGCCGTTGGGAATATAAACGGATCGAAACGTAAGACCTTTTCTTTCAAAGGAGCGGGTAGGGAGAAGACGTTTTTGAAGTTCGCCCACAATTTTCAGTTCATCGTCAATGCGGGCGTAGGCTCGGCCCAGTTCCTCCGAAATCATCCGCAATCGGAAATTTTTCTCTTCCAGATCCTGGGTTCTTTCGGTTACCTTGTTTTCCAGTTCTCGGTTCCATTCCTCGATCTGTTTGATGTAATCCTGGATTTCTTCATTGCGCCGCCGGATGGTAGCGGCCATTTCGTGAATTTCATTGCCCAGAATTTCCAACTCATCACCCGTTCGTATGGATACGCGAATGCCGTAATCCCCCCCTGCGATTTGAGAAACCGTTCGCGCCAGCGCACTAACGGGAGCCGTTACACTACGCGCCAATAGATAGGCGATCCATAAGACAATTACCAGGATAAATAGACTTACGGCTAGAATGGTCTTATTGAGACGATCGAGAAGAATGAATGTTTCCTGTAACGGACTCAAAATTATATATAATGCCCGGGTCGTGCCTTGCGTCGGCAAGGGGGCGGCATAAGCCAGATATTGTTCGTTGAAGAGGGTTAACTCCTCCGCCTTATGAGTCAATCTTTCCCGTTTATCGCGGGGCATCTCGTCCCAGGCGGTACTGAAATCGATCGCACGGTTTCCATCGAACGTCGAGGCGACAATGCGGTTATCTAAAATAAAACCGATATGAAACCGGCTTCCTCGGCGCAGGTCGTTTGCTAGACTTTGATCGACGGGAAAACCTACCGAGATGCTTCCCAAGACATTTTGATCCACTTCCGAACTTACAACGGGAGTGGAAGCAACCGCAAAAAGAGTATTCCGTTTCCCGGTGGGGATCACTACATACCCGATACTATCGTAACCCATTAGAACGTAATCGTTTTGTCCCCATGAATCCAGAATCGTTTGGATTCGTTGGGGATCGTCAATGATTTCCAATTGTTCGGCATGCCGAAGGATTATAGAACCGTCGATCACACGACCGGTTCTATCGGTAACTATGATCAGTTCGCGGCGTTGCGAACCTGGAAGTTTTTGGACAATAGTCGGTTTTTCATGGGGATATTCATTGTAACGGTCCAATGCCTGGCGTAACTCATCCTGATCTGCCAAAAGAAATGTTTCATTTTCTATGGATTGAATCTTGAAACCGAGCAGATTGTAAAAAGTAGATTTTAGTTCTTCGAATTTCTGTGTGTGATCCTGGATAATACGATCCGAGACTAAACTGTTTACCTGCGATGTAGTCAGTGGTACTAGCAACACAAAGGGTAAAAACAGTAGAAAATAAACTTTAATCTGAAAGGGTAATTTGATTCGGATCATAACGAATTAGAATCATCGCATAAGTAGGGAGAAAAGCAATACACAAGTTAAAGATCGCCTTACATCTATTCGCGCTGATAGTATCGGCGTACTATATTCCATTACCGGCTCTCGATGAACGAGTTCATATCATTCCCTCGTATATTCAAGGCCGGTCTATTAATAAAAAACTTGAGTTAAAAAGGAATAAACATTGTGAATCCAGCGGATTGCAAGAGTGGCTTCTTGTCAAGCAAGCCCGAAGAAAAGCGAAAACCAATCCTTTTTCTTCTCTTAACCATGCTGATTGGAATCCTTTATATATATCATAATCCTATCCCTTGGAAGGCATTATCCTATAATTTTTCGGCTTTTTTTCTCGTCGCCAAACCATATACCTATTACACTCATTGGAAAGAATTTCTCTGCCTCGGTTGTTTAGGCTTAATCGGTCATGCGGTTGGAGACGTTCTTTTACGCATATTGTCTTGGAATAAAATATCCTCATTTTCTATAACTTTAACAATTCCAACAGGTTGGGGGTTGATATCGTATTTAATTTTTTCCTTGGCATTGATGCAGCATTTGAATGGGTACTTTATTCTGATTTCTCTTGGAATCATGGCTATTCCTTGTTTGTTCTTTGCCTGGAAATGGGGAGGATTCCAGCAAGTCAACCGTTCTTGTTTCCAATGGTTTCGTATCGTACCTTGGGATCTTCGCCTCTGTGCAGGATTAATTGGAATTCCAATTTTTTTCTCCTTTTTCTGCTCGTTAATGCCACCCACTCAATCGGATGCATTACGATATCACCTCAGCGTACCCAAGTTGTACTTGCAGCACGGTGGATTCTATTTGATTCCTGATATCGCTTTTTCCAACTTTCCTTTTCTGATTGAATACTTATATACCATCCCTCTCGCTTTCGGCCTGAATTCTGTGCCAAAACTCATTCATGCTTCTTTTTTTTGGTTGACCATCCGCCTGATTTATGAATTGGGAAAACGAATCGGAAACGAACGAGTTGGGCTTTATGGTGCGCTACTCTTTTCTGTTACGCCCTTTGTTCCCATTTTTTCTTCCTGGGCTTTTATTGAGATGGGATTAACGTTGTACACCCTGTTGACTTTCACTTTCTGTCTTGATGCCGTGGAATATGCAAGCGTTGGCAACCGGAAACGTTACTATGCTTGTATTGTTGGGGGGGGGCTTACTGGTGGATTTCTATTGGGTTGCAAGTATACCGCCTTGAGTTCAATTTTTCTCTTCTTTCTGATTTTGGCTTGGCCCCCAAAAGGAATATCCTGGAAGTCTTCACCTGGATATTTTGCCCATTTTTTTTTCCCCGCTTCGCTTTTTTGCTTTCTCGCAGCATTAATCGCTTCTCCCTGGTATATTAAAAATGCCCTCGTTCTGGGGAATCCTGTTTACCCGTTCGCGAACCATCTCTTTATCACACCGTACTGGACCGACTTTAACGATCTTTTCTTCCGATTCCATGCCGGAATGAAAGGACACTTCAATGAACTGATGCAGTCTCCCTGGTGGGAATGGATTGTAGATGCGATCACTCTTCCGTTTCGGGTAACATTTTTCCCCGGCGATCGAAAACCCTTGCATCTGGATGATTTTGGTTCGTGGCAATTAGGCCCTGTTTGGTTGTCCGTTGCTCCCTTTCTTTTGTTGTACCGGAAATGGACAATTCGGAAATGGATTCATCTGATTGTATTTATTGTTCTATATATCATTTGGGCCTATACCTATCGCGATTCGCGTTTTCTTCTTCCTTCTCTGGCTATTGCCGCTCCACTATTCGCCATGCTCATTGAAGAGATGGTTTCAATTCGTTTGTGGACGCTCGCGTGTTTTGGAAGCGGGATTTTGTATTGTTTGTTTTTCACATCGGCCGTGAGTTTATTGCCTACCAAAAATGCGCCCTGGTGGGTTATCAGCGGAACCATAACCGAAGAAGATTATCTGGAAAAAGTTTGCGATTTTACCCGCAATCCCAATCAGGCCTTCCGCTGGTTGCGGGAAAATACCGATCCCACGGATAAAGTTCTCTTACATGGTATCGAACACCCCTTTTATTGTCCGAATACCTACACCGGGGCGGATTGGTTTAATACCGATCCCTTGATTGCCTGGTCGTGGGAGTATGCGAACGTTGATCAATTGCTGAATAAAATCAAAAAAGAAAAGATTCGCTATGTGGTTTATTATTACGGAAAGATAAAAAATTCAGGGCATTATTTACTATACCGTTTTTTTCGGCTCCCCCCCGGTAAAGGATATGCTTTATTAAAGGAGTTTCAAGAAAAACAGTATACGCGATTGCACTATCCTCTCGCCTATCGGGAATGGGAATATCGATTTTTACAAAAGTTACAGATTGAAGAAAAAAAATCTCCCAGTATTCACGCCTTGGAAACACTCCTCGATGGCGGTGTATTGAAAGAAGTCTTTCGTTTTGTATACGAACCTGTAGGCGATAATGGCGAAAAGAAGATTACCGACGAAATAGCCGATGGGATTGTTATTTATCAAGTCTCTGCATAGGAAAAACTATCCCCAGCGTTTTTGAAGAGATGATTTTTCGGAGACAAACCGGCATCTTACTGGGATCGATTTCCAATTACGAAATTCTACTCAAATGTCATAACAACAAAAATACAAGAGAATCGGAAAACCTCAATTGACGCTTTTCCCAGCTGGAGTTATCTTCGAATATAGAAGTCGGGGAGAAAACATCTTATGAAGCCGAAAATTATTGCTGGTTCCATTGTTGCCGCTGTTATCCTGCTCGGACTCTTGGTGGGCTACATCGTGAATCGTATCCATCGGCAAAATCTGATTTCCGAAATTCAAACGCTTTTCGATCAAGGCAAGTACCAGGAAATTGTCGGAAAATTGGATTCGGAATTGGAGATTCATGATATAGCATCAGAAGAGAGGATATGGCTCGCGCGCTCTTATTATCGATTGCGTGATTACGACCGTTCCCTGGAGGTTTTAGACCCGCTATTACGTACCGGCCAGGAAGATGCTCAAGCCGTTGCATTAAGCGGCTGGATCTGGGTAAAAAAGAATTCTCCTCTTCAAGCGCAGGTTCGTTTTGAAAAAGCGGCGAAATTAGGTCTTGAGGCGGAAGCCGAGGGCGGATTAGGGGCTATTTCCCTATTACGCAGCGAAAATTATCGTAGCGCTTTTCTCAATGAAGCGGAATCGCATTTAAAGAAATCGATCTCCCTCGATCCAAACAATCCCCTGGTTTATCTGGTGTTATCCGATTTGCGCCGTTTGCAGCATCAATACAAAGAAGCCATCGAAATGACCCATAAAGCCATCCAGTTGGCGCCCCATTGGTCCGAGCCGTATGGAATGCTGGGCTGGCTTCATTTATTGCAGGGCAACCATGCCGAAGCAGAAAAATCATTTACGGAAAGCCAAAAACATGGCGGTTCCAAGGAAGAAACGCAGTACTACCTCGCTCTTACGGTTTATTATCAAGGACGGTTGAATGAAGCACTATCTTTATTGGATGAATTGATACAAACCGGCAAGGAAAAAGTCCGGGATGCTCTTATCGATGCCGGTAAAATCGCACTGATCGTTAATCCGGATAAATCAATCGATTATTTTGAGCGCGCGTGGTCGATCAAACCCGATCCTCTCGTCGGGATGCAGTGGATTGAATTGTTGATCCGGCGGGGGAAAACGGAAGAGGCCCTGAAAATTTTAAGCCAGGTCATCGCGGATTGGCCATTTCTCGCTCTTGCCCATTTGGAAATGGGCCATTTTCTCTTGAAACAGAACGATATCCAGCGGGCTTATTCGGCCTATCAAAACGTTCTCGACCAGGACGGACGGAATTTTTTGGCCAATTATAACCTCGGATGTATTCTTCCGTTACGAGGGGATTTTCAGCTATCTCCCGATTATTTTGAAACCGTAGTCCGCGAATACGAAGATTTTTTCCCCGCACAGGTCAATATGTTACTCGCTCAGTTATCGGTCGACCGAGTCATGGACGCCGATAATCAGTTAGTCGATTTATTGACCAAATACCCGGATAATCCCTACTTGTTCTTGGCGCGGGCGTTGGAACGATTTGCTGCCGCAGATACTCGAACCGCATTGGAATATCTGGATCGTTCCCAAGAAGCCGCCAACGATCAGGCGGTATCGTTTGTGATCCGCGGCGAGATTCAATTGCGGCTCTTTCTGTTTGAAAAGGCGTTGGCCAGTTTTGAGGAAGCCCTTCATCGAGACGAAAAGAATGTCCGCGCTCTTTTGGGGAAAGCCCATGCTTCTTACCGGCTGGGTGATTATAGTAACGCCGAGCAAATCTACTTGGAATTATATGGTTCTTTGTCCAGTTTTTCCGCCGATCAACAGGCCGAAATTCAGAATGGTCTGGCGATGACAGCTTTGGAGCGGGGGGACACCGCCAAATCGGTTGAAATTTGGAATCAGTTGAAAAAGAGTAATTCCGAGTTGATCCGTCAATACAGCGCAGTCAATTCCGGTCTGATCGATGAAAACAATCCGAATTCGGTCATAATCGATGATTTGAAAGTGGTCGGTTTATCCCGGCAGGCCATGCCGGAAAGTTATTATAACATGGCGTTGTTTCTAGCCATGTTGGGGCGTATTTCTGAATCCATGGAAGCTTATGAAACGTTGACTAAGCGATATCCCGGTTATCTTCCAGGTCTTTTTAATCTGGCCAACACATACAGTCAAAACGGGCGAATTGGAGACGCCATCGCTCTTTACGACCGGGCGCAACGTGTCGCTCCACAACGTGTGGAAATATTAAACAATCAGGCGGCGGTATACGCTACTTTGGATCAAGTGGAAAAAGCTAAAAATCGGCTCGAAGAAGCGGATGCCATCGATTCGAATTTCAATGAGATTCGATTCAATAAAATTTTACTCTCTCTACGAGAGAATAGGGTTGAGGACGCGAAAAAATACTTATCTACTCTTCGCTCTTCCAGCGTAACATCGCCGCTTGTGAAAATAGCCGAGGGTCTTGTTAAAATGACGGAGGATAATTGGTCTGAATCGGAAAAATCTTTTCAAACAGCACGGGAATTGGATCCTCAAAATCCATACGTCTGCCTCAATCACGGTGTAGTACTTGCCAAACAAAAACGGTATTCCGAGGCTCTGGAAGCGATGAAGGATGCCGTTGCGAACAATCCTTCTCTCGCAGCCGCTCACCGGATCCTGGGATTGCTCTATTGTGAATTGGGTCTTTATGTTCTTGCCCGGCCTTCGCT
>CAZFOX010000009.1:11772-21365 GCA_964520565.1 uncultured bacterium
CCATTCAACTCGATCCGTCTCAATCCGATCTATCCGAGATTGTGAGCCAGATTCAAAAATGGGTATCCGAGACAAATCCCTCGAATCCTTGACGTTCTTTTCCATCTGAAGATATACTAATTAGATTGAAAAGATTGAAGGTAAATTATTGTGATCCATGGAAATAAATATACCTCCTATTCCCCAGACTCTCATCCGACAGGTGTTTAGAAATCATGGCAAATCAGAATGATAAGACGGCACTAGCCACCGAGACTACACAGAATGACGTCAATCGCATCCAGGAATACACACTGGAAACGGAAAGTGCTCAGCGATTGCAGGACGTCGATTTTGCCACGGTGGAATTGGGGGCGGAGGATATGTTGGAATCGTTGGCCGAGCAGGCCAACATGGAAATCATTCAACTTCGCCAAAAACGATTATTACCGGAAATCGTCAATCTTCTTCCCGAAAAACTGGCTCGCCGATATAACGCGATTGTTATCGATCGAAACGACGATGCAATCACGATTGCGATCACCGATCCATTCAATCTCGATGCCCAGGATGCCATCACTTTCCGATTCGCGGGATATCAACTGAACTGGATGTTAGCGCGGGAAAGCGATATCCAAATGGCCATCGAACGATATTATCGCGGCCAACAGGCAATGGTCGAAGATATGCTGAACGAAATTAGCGAAAACCAGGAATTCGGAAAAGATAAGGATAGCCGTTCGTTAAAAGAAATGTTGGCCGACAATATCTCCGTGGATGATGAAGGTCCGATCATGCGCTTGGTGGATCTGATCTTCGAAGAAGCGGTTCGCATGCGCGCGTCCGACATTCATTTTGAACCCTTTGAAGATAAGTTCATTATCCGGTTCCGAATCGACGGCGTTCTCCACGAAATTCAATCGCCCAGCAAAAAACTCCAGGGGCCGATTCTCTCCCGCTTGAAATTGATGAGCGGAATGGACCTTTCCGAAAAACGGGTTCCCCAGGACGGACGTATCCAGAAAGTGATTTTGGGCCGTCATTTCGACTTCCGTGTATCCGCTCTCCCCGCTCTACATGGCGAAAGCGTCGTAACCCGTCTGCTGGAACAATCCGGCGTCTTGCTGGGACTGGAACAGATTGGATTCCTCGAAGACAACATCGAAAAATTTAAAGTGATGATCCGGAGGCCGAATGGAATTATTCTGATGACGGGTCCGACCGGTTCGGGGAAAACAACAACCCTCTATTCCGCCTTGAACGTCATTAATAATATCGATACGAAAATCGTCACGGTTGAAAACCCGGTCGAATATCAGATTGAAGGAATCAACCAGGTACAGATCAATGACGATATTGGGCTTTCGTTCTCGCTGGCTTTGCGTTCCATTCTCCGCCAGGCGCCAAACGTCATTCTCGTTGGAGAAATCCGCGACCTGGAAACAGCGGAAATCGCGATCAGCGCCGCGATGACGGGTCACCTGGTATTCTCGACCCTTCACACGAACGACGCCCCCGGCGCCAATACCCGTCTGGTGGAAATGGGAGTCAAACCCTTCCTGGTCGCTTCCGCCATTCAAGCGGTTATCGCTCAGCGTCTCGTGCGGACGATTTGCAAGGAATGCAAGGAATCGTACGAAGTCGATCCATTGGTCATTCGGGATTTGGGATTCGATCCGGATGAATACAAAGGACATTCGTTCTATCGAGGCAAGGGTTGCGAAACCTGTAACTACACCGGATACAAGGGACGTACGGCGATTCACGAGGTTATGGAAAACTCCGATGAAATCCGCGACCTGGTTTTGCGAAACGCCACATCGGATGAAATCCGCAAGACCGCCCGCAAACAGGGAATGAGAACCCTGCGCGAAGATGGCTGGTTAAAAGTGCTGCGGGGACATACTACCATCGTGGAAGTGGCGCGTATCACAGCCGGCGATGAAATCTAAATCTTTACCAGAATATCCATTACCGAGAGAGGAAAAAGCATCGTGGTAAGCGTTCAAAAGAAGCGAATTGAAATGGAGGATCTTTTAAAAATCGTCGTCGAGCGCGACGCCTCCGATCTTCACATCCGCGTGGGACGTCCACCGGTGATCCGCATCGATGGCCGTCTGGAAGACCTGGGCAACGAACCATTAACTCCCGAGGATTCCGAATATTTGATGAATAGCATCTCTCCCGACATGCACCGTGAAGCCATCGCGGAAATCGGGAGTGCCGACTATGGTTACGCGTTCCAAAACTTGGCTCGATTCCGTGTTTCTATCTTTCGAACCTATGGTCATTATGGCATGGTCATGCGGCTGATTCCTTCCCGTATTCTCTCCTTTGAAGATTTGGGTTTGCCACTCGAAGCAACCAAAGAATTACTTCACCGCCCTCGTGGATTGGTATTGGTCGTCGGGCCTACAGGGTCCGGCAAAACAACCACCCTGGCCACCATGATCGACTATATCAATCGGAACCGGGATACGCATATTATCACCATTGAAGACCCTATCGAATATTTCCATCCCCATAAAAAATCGATTGTCACACACCGTGCTCTTCACGTGGATGTCACTTCTTTCGCCGACGGTTTGCGCTCCGCCCTTCGTCAGGACCCCGATGTCATCCTCGTCGGGGAAATGCGCGATACCGAGACCATGCAGGCCGCCATCACCGCCGCTGAAACGGGACACTTGGTTTTTGCGACCCTCCATACGAATAGTGCTGCTGCTACTATCAACCGTATCGTGGACGCTTTCCCGACCAACCAGCAGGAACAGATCCGCATGCAGCTGTCGGTTACACTGATCGCATCCATCTCGCAGGCTCTTTTGGGACGCGCCAGTGGAAAAGGCCGTGTGGCGGCTTACGAACTCATGTTCATGACCGCCGCTATTGCCAACCTGATTCGCGAACGAAAAACCAACCGGATTTTATCTGCCATCCAAACCGGCGGTAAACTGGGCATGGTCACCATGGACCAGTTCCTTTACAATCTATATTCCAGAGGGATCATCACCGCCGAGGACTGCATCGAACGGTCGCACGAACCCGAAGATATGCGCCGTAAGATTCTGTTCACATAATTGAACGATGTATTGTTGATACCCAACGCTTTTTGAATCTCAAACGAGGATTTTTCCATGCTTGGACTAGGACGTAAAAACAAAGGCTCCCAACCTGTAGACGACTCCGAGGTTAAGAAACCCTCTTTCGGTGCGGAGAATGAGCGTTCTCTTGGAGAGATCGTAAAGAACGAAGCGGCTGTCATGGTCGGGGAATCGCATGCTTCCACTCTGATCGCCGGAGAAGCAGGCCAGGCCGTCCGCGATGCCGTATTGGAACAGGTCTCTGCCGCATCCGTGGAAGAGACTCGCTATGCCTCGGAAGAGGATTTATTGGCCGTGCTCGCCGACCAGGTGGGGATGGAACTGGTCAAACTGAACGATTTTGAATTCAAACAGGAAATCATCGATCTCGTTCCTCCTGAATTGGCGCGGCAGTATAAAGTTTTCCCGATAAGCCTGGATGAAGAAACCAATACGTTGACACTAGCCATATCCGATCCGCTGAACGTTCAAACGCTCGACGATTTGCGCATTTGGCTTGATCATGACGTACGCGGAGTCATTGCCTCCGAAGAAGATATCAAGAGCGCGATCGAAGAATTCTATGGTACCGGTGGAGCGTCTGTGGACGACGTGCTTCATGAACTCGATTCCCAGGAATTTAATATCGATTTTAAAGATGAAAGCTTTGGAAATCTGGAAAAGATCGTTCATGAAGCTCCCATTGTCAAACTGGTTAATTTGATACTCCTGCAAGCCATCAAGGATCGCGCTTCCGACTTGCATATTGAACCCTTTCAAAATTCTCTCCGTATCCGGTATCGCGTTGACGGTATCTTGCATGAAACCGTTCCCCCTCCTTCTCATCTGGCCAATGCTATCATTTCCCGCTTCAAAGTTATGTCCGGCCTGAACATTGCAGAGCGCCGTCTTCCTCAAGACGGACGCGTCAAACTATCGATGGCGGATCGTAATGTCGAATTGCGCGTCTCCTCTCTGCCCACCGTCAACGGAGAAAGCGTGGTTATGCGTATTCTCGACAGCCAGATGATGGATATGGGTCTGGAAAACATCGGCATGCTTCCCGATACCCTGGAAAAGTTCGACAAGATCATTGCACGCCCCAATGGCATCGTCCTGGTCACAGGCCCCACCGGTTGCGGAAAAACCACGACTCTCTATGCAGCCCTGCGCCGTATCTTCAGCCCCATGCTGAAAATGATCACCACCGAAAACCCGGTGGAATACCAGATGGACGGCGTGGTTCAGGTTAATATCAACCACAACGTCGGCCTTACTTTTGCCCGTTGCTTACGTGCCATCTTGCGTCGGGACCCGGACATCATTATGGTGGGTGAAATCCGCGACCTCGAAACCGCCTCCATGGCCATCGAATCGTCCCTGACCGGTCACTTGGTGCTTTCCACGCTCCACACCAACGATGCACCCAGTACCCTGACTCGTCTAATCGATATGGAAGTGGAACCCTTCTTGATTACTTCCGCCGTAACCGCCGTTGTGGCCCAGCGTCTGATCCGAAAGATTTGCCTGGAGTGCAAGGAACCCTACAAACCCGATCCGGCGCTGGTTCAGGAAATTGGCTTCAATCCCAAAGAAGTGGAGCACATCAATTTCTTTCACGGCCGGGGTTGTTCGGAATGTAACTATACCGGATATAAAGGCCGGGTCGGTATTTTTGAATTGTTGATTCTATCCGATGCGGTCAAAGAACATGTTCTTAACCGCGATTCTAGCGCCGTCATTTTCCGCCAGGCGCGCAAGGACGGCATGCGCACTATGCGCGAGGATGGTTGGGAAAAGGTTTTGCAGGGAATCACCACCGTCGAGGAAGTGCTTTCCAGCACATCCCATTAATTCTCGTTTTCTTAACATCGTTTCGGGGAGACACAAATCATTACAGAGTGTCTCCCCGATATTCTTTTATAGTGGATTAAATACTAAACATATAGTCTTTTTTCGATTGTCTTCAATCTGACGGTTATATTTGTTTCTGTTACTATTGAATCAAGAACCCATATGGATGAGTTTTCCTATCGTATATCAGCTGGGGTGTTATTCGTACAATGAAACGAGTTTTATGGTTTGGTATTATTCTATTCAGCTCTTCTTTGCTCTTAGACGCACAAGCGTCTCAGAGGGGGAAATTCACTGCCATTTTCTCGGAACATTCGCTACTTACCACAGTATCAGCGCTTGCCGAACGGATGGGACAAACTCCTCCATCCGGTATGCTCTTGGGATATCCTTACAGAATCATCGACGAAAGTTTTGAAATTTTTGTTCCAAAGTCGTACGATGGGAAAACGCCTTATGGTGCTATTGTATGGGTCAGCCCAAGCCAGTCCGGTGCGATTTACGACGATTGGCAATACCTGATGGAGAAACATCATTTGATCTGGATCGGAGCGAATCGTTCGGGCAATGATGAATATGTAGATACGCGCCGCATTCCCTTGGCGCTCGAGGCGGCGCATAACATCCAGAAACGATACAAAATTGATCCCATGCGTCTCTACATTGCTGGCTTATCCGGCGGCGGGCGGGTTTCCAGCATGGCCGCCATTCATTATTCCGATATTTTTTCTGGGGGTATCTTCATCATCGGTGCGAATTATTGGGAAAAAGTTAACATTACTGGAAAGCAGGGTGACTTTTGCGAAGCAACTATGTCCACTCCAAAATCCAAGTATTTGTCGTTGGCGGATATCTTTGGTCGGTATGTTTATTTGACAGGCGATAATGATGGCAATCGTCCTCAGATGCAAGCATATTACGAAGCGATAAAGAAATTTATTAAAAATGTTACTTATATGCAAGTTCCCGGTATGGGGCATGAAAAACCTGCGGCGGAATGGTTTGAGAAAGCTATCGAATATCTGGATACCAATGCGCCGGATGTTTCAAAACCTTCCCCAGAACTCAAAGGTATGGAGGTAAAAAACCTTCCCCAGTCAGGTCGTATCGGCCAGTTCACTACCACCTTTACCGAATACCATCCTCTATCCAATTTCGGGGCAATTTCGTCGCGAATGAAATACAAACCGCCGAAAATCTGGTCTCTGGGAAATGAATACAAACTTGAATACGAGACTTTCGAAGTTTACGTTCCCCAGACCTATAATCCCGGCAATCCTTTTGGATTGATTGTTTGGATATCTCCTGGTGATAGCGGCGAAATTCCCAAGGATTGGAAGCCATTGATGGATAAACATAGATTGATCTGGGTGGGTGCTAATAAAGTCGGTAATGAGGAAAATGTATACACGCGTCGAATACCCCTTGCGTTGGATGCGGCATTCAATATGCAAAAACTTTACAATATCGATTTGGACCGGGTATACGTTTCCGGCTTGTCGGGCGGGGGAAGAGTATCCAGCATGGCTGCCTTGCATTTTCCCGATGTCTTTTCCGGCGGGATCTTCGTAATCGGCGCGAATTATTGGGGACGGATGTTCGTCCCGGGAGAGAAGGGAAAATATTGGAACGCCACAATGACCAGTCCTCAGCCGCAATTCCTTTCCCGGGCGAGCCAGTATGGGCGTTACGTCCTCTTAACCGGCGATACGGATTCCAACCAGCCGCAAATGCGCGTGTATTATGAAAAGGGCTATCAAAAATCCTTGAAGAACGTTCTGTACCTTCAGGTTCCTGGCATGGGACACGAAAAACCGTCCGCGGAATGGTACGAAAAAGCCATCGAATATTTGGATACTCTCGTCGTACCAAAATGAATTCAGTAATAGGTATACTTAATGATGAACATTGTGTTCCTGTGAGTCTTCTCGAAGCATCTCGTTCATTTTTATTGCCAGAAAATCGAGAATTCCTGTGTCTTGATCGGGATACAACTGAGACAGATAATTTTTTACAATCGCGTAGTTTTGTTCCACGAAAGGAACGTCCTGCAAACGTTCGATGAATTCAGAACGGTTGATATCCCGGCTTCGGAAACGATCGTGACCGGTATCGATATTCATATTGCCTAAGCGCTCGCTTCCTTTATCGAATTTATCCAGATATTCGTTCCAAACGCTCGTGGCATCGTCCACTTGGCTCTGCGCTGCCTGATAGAGCGTTCCCAGGCAGGTTTTAACCGTCCATCGGTATTCGTTCATGGACATCTTATGTTCATCCAGGAGCCGGATGTTTTCCTCGGCAATATCCGCACCCAGGCGAGCGGCCTGGTGCACGATAGCAGCGATTTTTTTTACACCTTCGATCTTGGAGAGGATGCCGGGTGATTCCATGTTAGAGCCGATTGCATCGCCGGTTTGATCCATGGCGTCTCGTTTCTGGCGGGCGAATTCCGATGTGGACGTGCGAATGGCAAACACCAATGCGGTGCGTTCATCGTTCAGAATTCCATCTTCCGGTGGAGTGAATGGATATTTCAGATTGTTCTCGTTGTATTTATCGAATATCCCTGTATACGCTTCTCCGATATCTTTCCCAAACTGATATCCCCGATAGGAGATAAATCCGATCCCTGCAATCAAAACCATAAGAATCAGTAAGATAAAACCGCCGCATCCCAAACAGCCATACAAAGCTACTTTTTTTCCACTAGCCATAATCGCCTCGCTAAATTGAAATATTTGTATATCTTCTAAACCTGCTAAATCTTCATGTGTATTACTCCTTCGCCCCCCGGGAGAGGGCCGGGGTGAGGGCTTTCCTTCCAATCACCCACCGCTCCTGTCATTGCGAACGCAGTGAAGCAATCCAACTCCCTCGCATTCTATAAAATAATACGTTGAAATAGGATTCAAGTTGTAGGGAAGAAATAAAAAAAGGCATACGAATAATCCCGCATGCCTTTTCAGTTCAAATCGTCCACAAAGTTAGAATACTTTTTTCCGTACGATCGTCTGTTCGCGTCCCGGGCCGACCGAAATAATAACGACCGGTGTTTCGAGCCACTTCTCAATCGCTTTCACATAATTTTGAGCGGTTTTCGGTAACTGTTTAAATTCGGTCATTCCCGAAATATCTTCTTTCCAACTGGGCAGCGTTTCATAAACCGGTTCGCAGTCCGCCAACAGATTCACATCGGCGGGCATGGTAGATAGTTTTTTGCCTCGGCATTTATACCCTACACAAACCTTGATTTCGGGAACCGCGCTGAGAATATCCAACCGAGTCAGACCGATACCGGTGATTCCCGATACCCGGCACGAATAGCGAAGCAGAGCGATATCCAACCATCCGCAACGCCGCGGGCGTCCGGTTGTCGCGCCGAATTCGCCGACTGGCCCGGCATTGCGAATCAAATCCGCTCCCTCACCGTGCAGCTCGGTAGGGAAGGGACCCTCGCCAACCCGGGTGGTGTATGCTTTGGCGATTCCAATCACCTTCTTGACTCTCCAGGGCGGAATCGACGATCCCGTGCAAGCGCCACCCGCCGTTGTATTGGAGGATGTCAGATACGGATAAGTGCCGAAATCGATATCCAGCATCGTCCCCTGCGCACCCTCGCAGAGGATGTTTTGATTCTCTTCCAGCGCCTTGGCGATAAATTCGGTGGTGTCGGTAATAAAGGGAGCGAGCTTTTTACCGCATTCGGCCAGCGAGTGAAAAACCTCTTCGCCATTCAATGGCTGACCGCCATACACTTTCTCGATCAGGCTGTTTTTAAGCGGCAGGTAGGTTTCGATCCGTTTTTTCAGAATAGTATCATCGCATAGGTCGAAAAGCCGGACGCCGAAACGCGCTACCTTATCCATATAAGCCGGGCCAATACCCCGCCGCGTGGTTCCAATACCTTTTCCCCCGCGCCGTTCCTCTTCCAATTCATCCAATATACGGTGATAGGGCATAATCACATGCGCCTGCCCGCTGATTTTTAAGCGTTTTGGAGTGACGGAAACTCCTTGTTTCTCCAGGCCTTCCAGTTCCTGGAGCAGAACGGCTGGATCGACGACCACGCCGTTTCCCACCACGTTAATGGTTTTCTTCTTGAGAATCCCGCTGGGGATCAGGTGAAATATGTATTTTTTGTCCCCCACAAAAATCGTGTGACCGGCGTTATTTCCCCCTTGATGCCGGACAACCACATCCGCATCCTGGCAGAGAAAATCGATCACTTTCCCTTTGCCTTCGTCGCCCCACTGGCTGCCGACGGTAACAACAACAGACATAACGGTTTTCCTCTTCTTCAAAGAATAAACAATTCAATGGATTCTTTCAGACACTCAAAACACATCATAATAACCCACTACCCGCGTTTTCACAATGTGAAGACATCGAAACGGAATTCCAACATGTGGAATATTCCTGCAGTTGTATTTTTTTCTTCCCCCAAAAGCCAACTGCGGTGTATGCTTAACTCTAGTGTCAATAATCCTACGGAAAAGGTACATTATTAAACTAGTGGTCTGACCGTTCAATATTTTGGGGTTACAAAGCATACAATGGATCGATTGGCGAATCAAATCATCATTTGATTGATTCGCTTTGCTCGCAATGACATTGCGATATGTTCGTGTCATTGCGAACGAAGTGAAGCAATCTAAAAGCCGGATCGTTGTTTTT
>CAZFOX010000010.1:0-21087 GCA_964520565.1 uncultured bacterium
CCCGTGGCGCAGTTCGAAAAACTGTGGGGCGATGTGACGTCTCTTGCCGAAACATCATTTTTCTTCATGGTTGTACCCCGGCTGCGCGGCCAGCAATTAAAGGATCCCAGCCAGTTGGATGCCTGGGCCAACGATGGATCCAAGGAATATGTTGAAAATATATGTATGTTTTCCGATTGATTCAGTTCTTTTCACACAATCGGACGAGGGTCTGACACAATTCCTCAATCCCTGTACTTTTTGTTACGGATGTAATTATCCATTGATCCCGATCGGATAATTGCAGGGAAGATTGTATCGATTGGCGCAATCGAGCGATATCTTTTTGGGTGAGTTTATCGGATTTGGTGAGTATCGTGATCGATGGAATTTCACGGTGCATGATCCATTCCCGCATTTGAATATCCAAGGCGGTGGGTTCATGGCGGGAATCGATCAAGTGAAGAATGCCTTGTAGTTTTCGATGTTCGAGAAAATCGTCCAATGCTCGTTCCCATTCCGCCTGAACTTCTTTTCCCGCCCGGGCGTATCCGTAACCTGGAAGATCGATGAGATGGATATTCATATTTCCCGGTTCGACACGTAGCTGAAAGAAATTGATCGTCCGGGTTTTTCCGGGGGTGCTAGATGTTTTTGCCAGATTGCGTCGGTTGCAAAGCCGGTTGATCAGGCTGGATTTTCCCACATTGGATCGCCCGGCGATGGCGATTTCCGGAAGAGTGGGAGGAGGGCATTGACGCAAGGTGGGAGCGCTGGTAACGAAAGATGCTTCCACGATCCGGTATTGCGGCTGGCCGCTGGTATGGTCGTTGGAGTTTAACACAAGTATTGAACTTCCCGTTCGAGATGGATTCCAAATTTATCTTTGACCCGGCGAGCCATTTCCTCAGCGAGTTGATTCACCTCGCGGGCGGTGGCGTGACCATAATTAACAATTATATTGGCATGCTTTTCGAATACGCCTGCATCGCCGAAACGCAGCGATTTAACCCCCGCTTCTTCAAGGAGTTTTCCCGCGGGGGTTCTTCGGCCTCCCGGTTCGGAGGGTGGCAGATTTTTAAAGAACGATCCGGCGGAAGGCAGATGCTGTCCAGGATGTTTCGTTTCGCGTTCTGTGCGAATGGCGGAGCAAGCCTCCTGTAAATGTCCGGGGTCGTCTTGCAAAAATGAACCTAACTCGGCATAGATTATGATATCGCCGCGATTTTTAATTTTGCTGCATCGGTAATCGATGCCCAGGGCTTGGGCAGGAAGAGTTTCAATCGTCCCGTCTCGATGAAGGATATCCGCTTCGCGGAGGTATTCACAAACCAGATGTCCAAACGCTCCCGCTCCACCCGCGAGGGCTCCTCCCACCGAACCGGGTATCCCGGCAGCAAAGGAGATATCTCCCCACCCGCGTTGCGATAGTTCGGTTACAAGCCGATCGAGCGGATAACCGCCCGATACCCGGACGGTATGATTATCCCACCACTCGGCCGTTTTTGTTTTATCGATCGCGACCAGACCGGCCAGTCCTTCATCGCTGATGAGCACATTGGAACCCCCGGCAAGGAAATGAAAGGGAATATTCGCTTCCCGAGCCAGTCGAAGGGCGTCGATCACTTCGCCGGTGGTTTCCGTTTCGATCAAATATTGGGCGGGGCCGCCGATACGCAGAGTCGTATAGGGAGCCAATCGTGCATTAGTCTGTAGACGTTTGCCGAATCGAGCCAGTAGATTGTTTTCTTTCGATATCTGTTTGGGGCTATTCAAGGAGTATCTCCAGCCAGGAATTCATCAATCGATCTTCGCCCTTGAGAATTAATCCCGGCGGTGTCTTTTTGATTTGTTCGATCAGAATCGTCAGTTGTGCATCCATCCCCTTGAATTCTTTTACGGCATATTGAAGCAGCGTTATGGCGGTGCTGGTCAGTATCAATGGAACGGGCAGTTTGAGTGTGGGATTGTTGATTCTCAAGAGAGAAGGCGAGGGCGGCGTTTCCGGTTTCGGGCGAATGTATTTATGAATAACCAGGTGCATGTTATTGATGGTTAAATCGAATACATCGTTGACTTTCATAGCTTCCACGGCTTGCGCGATTGTCTCGATGTCCCATCCCGCTTCTTTGGTTTCTGTGGCGTACTTGGGAGGAACGGCCGATACGATGGCTCTCGCCAGGGTCATCGGCATAGTGGCATGTCCGATCAAGGGAGACGCGGATTTAATTTCTTCCAGGGAACCCGCCAGCCAGATTTCATCATCGGCCTTTGTTTGAATTGTTCCGAGACTGGCGATCAGTAATCCGATAATGAAGAAGAGAACTTTTTTGATACCCCACACGATCATATCCGTTTTCCTTCCTGATAGGATCGCGAACGATCCTCAATGTTTAGACGGTGAAACCGGGCGGTTTCTTCAAAAACCGCCCGGGAATGACGCAATATGGGGAATACGAAGATCTACCAGCTGGCAATAATGGGTTCGAGGCGATGGTAGACCTCGTCTACTGTCCCCAATCCATCTACTTCGATTAATTGATCGTGATCGCCGAAGTATTTTTCCAGGGGTTGGGTTTTTTCCTTGTAGACGCGCATTCGTTCGCGAATGACTTCTTCCGTATCGTCCGGTCTTTTTTCGATCTCGGCGCGTTTGATCAGGCGTTGAATCAAGACCTCTTCGTCGACTTTCAGGCTTAGACATCCCGTGAATCGCAGATTCAATTCCTGGAGCAAATCGGCCAGCATGGCCGCCTGGCCTAAGGTGCGGGGAAATCCGTCGAGGATCAGGCCATTGGCTTCTCCCGCTTCTTCGAGGATTATGCGTAATTGCCGCACCAGCAGCTCGCGGATGGTTTCATCCGGCACCAATTCGCCGTGTTCCATGAGTTCTTTGGCTTTCAAGGCCGCCGGATCGTTTTTGGCAATCGCGGCGCGGAAGATATCGCCGGTGCTGACATGCAGATACTTCAGCCGCTCTTTAATCAGTGCAGCCTGGGTGCCTTTTCCGCAGCCGGGAGGGCCGAAAATGGTAAAAGCCGGAATGGATCGCTGTGTCATGAAATTCTTTCCTTTCCTGGATGAGGGATCGAATCAGTCGATCTCCCTGTGTCGGGTCAAATTATCATACATGATTGAGCCTATTTTAAGAATTGTTGCGTGAATCGAAAGGGGAGAGAGATTATGCTTTTTTTTTAGAGAAGACGGGACTATGCTTAAGAGTATATTAAGGGTTGAGGGAAATACTTATGGAATCTTCGTTGAATCCCGGGAATAGTAACTCTCTTTCGGTAAAGAAGTTTACTTTTTGTTGTACCATCGAAGGACAGGCTATTTTGGTTTCGATGGTGGTGGGAATTGTCATTGTTATTATTAAAGTCGTTGCTTACGTATTATCTGGATCCATGGCGATAATGGCCGATATGCTGGAATCATTGGTGCATAATCTGGCCGTTGCCTTCGCTGCCTATTGCCTATGGCTTAGCTATCATCCAGCCGATGACAATCATCTATACGGGCATGGCAAAAGCCAGTTTCTATCAGCCTCCGTAGAAGGATCGCTGGTCTGTGGGGCGGGAATATTGATCTTGTTTAACTGTGTTCGCGCCTGGTTTTTGGGGCATGAACTGCTGGATGTCGGGGGTGCAGCGGGTTTTGCCTTGCTGGCAGGTATTATTAATGCCGTTTTGGGGTGGTGGCTGGTACGGACGGGAAGAAGAACCAACGCTCTGATATTGGTGGCGAATGGCAAGCATGTTTTATCCGATGTGATTACCACCGGAGCGGCGCTGGCAGGGATGGGAATTGCTGGATTAACCGGCCTGATCCTGATCGACTTGGTCGTGGCCGCTCTGGGGGGAATTTACATTATCGTCGAGGGATTCAAATTGCTTCGACAGTCCGTAGGTGGACTATTGGATGAAGCCGATATGCACGTCGATCGGGAGTTACGGCGTGTGCTCGACGATGAATCGGGCGAGCATTCCATCAGTTATCATAAACTCCGGCATCGCTCGGAGGGGAATAAACATTGGATGGAACTGCATTTGGTTATGGATGACGATTTGCCGCTCCAAAAGGCGCACGATCTGGCGTCTCATCTGGAATCGGAGATTCGCGAAAATATATCCGAACCGATAATGATAACTACTCATCTGGAACCTAAATCCTCGCTGCCCGAATCCACTTTGGAAGGCGGGAATGAATCGAATCCATGAGGTGTTTTATGGAATCTCCGTCTAAACGTTATACTGTCCGGCGTATATCCGAGATTGAAAAAGAGCGGAGCACTTGCGGTTATCGGCAACGTATATTCAGTACGGGCGACGATTCGCCGGCATTTATGCATCTGGTGCGGATTTCAGAATCCAAAACCCATTATCATAAACGGGCGACCGAGTTTTATTACGTGATCGAAGGGGAAGGAACCATGACTGTCGATGGAGAATCGTTTCCGATTGGTGCGGGGTGCGTTGTTAAATTGGATCCCGGTTCGGTTCACTCCTCATTGGGCGATCTTTTAGTCCTGGTGATCGGCGTCCCCGATATCGCCGAAGACGATATTTTCTTTCCTTGAGTTTTGGGAGTACTGGTGTTGCTTGGTTTTGCCTTTGTAATAAATAGATCTGAGATATATAATGAGCCGAATACAGGTCGTGGAGTTCTATTATGCCCTTACTGAAAGAGAAAGAAAAATATACCTACCAGGATTATATAACCTGGCCGGATGAGGAACGTTGGGAGATTATCGATGGTTTTGCCTATGACATGTCTCCCGCTCCAGCAATCAACCATCAAACGATAGTAGGGAATTTTCACACTTTTTTAAATGTATCTTTAAGGGGTAAGATTTGCCGGGTTTTCATGGCTCCTACCGATGTGATCCTATCGGAATTCGACGTGGTTCAACCGGATGTGTTCGTTGTTTGCGATCCGAAAAAGATCGCGGAGAAGAATATCCAGGGCGCGCCGGATCTGGTGATTGAAATCATCAGCCCTTCCACCGCGACGAAAGATCGGCGGGAAAAATTCAACCTGTATGAAAAAAACGGCGTTCGGGAATATCTGATTGTTGAACCGGAGGCAAAGCATGTAGAACGCTTTTCATTAAATGAAGCCGGCCATTTCGATCGCAGGGAGATATTCGATGATCAACAGGTTTTACCCTTGAAATCGTTGGATCGGTTGGAAATGCCGTTATGGGAACTTTTCGGAGTTGAAAAGATGGATCTCCCCCAAATCAATAATAAATAATCCATAATAAGATTCATAAAAAAGGCCGCGCTGACTGGCGCGGCCTTCAATCATTCAAGGTGTTATATCTGCATCAAGCCGGTTTGGCTTCCAGCGTTTTTTTGTCAAATAGAATCTTGCGTCCTGTCATGAAAGACATCGTGCCCATATTAGAAATAACGGCGCCATCGAAACCGTTCTGAACGGTGCAGTTGGGCGTTTTGCGGGTAACCACACACTCCAGGTAATTCTGGATGTGATCGCGAACCGCCTGATCCTGTGCCTCTTCCTGGCTGTTGCAGTACTTTTCATTTTTGAATTCGAGGTCGGATTCATCGCCCCAGATGAAGTTCGGTTCCGGCCAGACGTTCATATCCCAGTGGCAGAATACCTCGATTAGTCCTTTGGAACCGGCGATGCGGATTCCGTAGTCCTGAACCTTGTCCTGAATCACACCGGCTTCGACCAGAAATGCCAGCGCTTCCAAGGCTTTTTTCTTATTGGCGCCTTTCACGAGGCGGTTGATCTCATTTTCGATGACTAAGCCTTCGTTGGGACGGCAGATATTGCTGAATCGGGCGTTGTAATTGATCTGAAATCCTTCTTCGAATTCGAGCAGGCAACCCCAGGTGTCCGGCGTGATGCGCCCATCCTTCCACCGGTAAAGGCCGCCGGAAGAGACGACGCTTTTGGGAGTCCCCACGTCCATCACCATGCAAATGGCGTCGATTTGATGCACCATCAGATCGCTACCGATGCCATTGGAATAATCCCAAAAGCTACGCCACTGGAAATAACGCTGTTTGTCGAAATCGGTTTTGGGAGCTTCATACAGGAATTCCGGCCAGTTGATAACGTCCGGGCTGGCGTCTTCGGGAATTTCGTAAGCCCACGGGCCCGGTTTGGAATCGGGTTCGTTACGATGCCACCAGCCTTCGCAGTAGGTAACCTGGCCGATTTCGCCTTTTTTTACGATTTCCTGAGCCGATTTGAAGAGAGGGACGCTGCGCCGCTGGGTTCCTACCTGCACGATCCGGTCGCTGCCTTTATAGGCATCCAAGACTTTCTTACCCTGGGCGATGTTCTGCACCATGGGTTTTTCGCAATAGACGTCTTTTCCGGCTTTCAACGCGTCTATCAATTGGGAGGCGTGTTGATGTTCGGGAGTGGCGATGATCACTGCATCGACGTTTTTATCTTCAAGCAGTTTTTTGTGATGATCGTATTGTGCGACTTCGCCCTCGTTCCCCATCGCTTCGTTGAAGCGTGTTCCCTGTGTGGCGCCCATTTCACGCCAACCCTCGTAGATATCGGCGACGGCGGTGAATTGCATTCCCAGTTCGACTTTCAGTTCGTTGCGGGTCACTGCATCGGTTGCCATTTTCATCAAATATCTTCCGCGTTTTCCCGGTCCAATGACACCCACGCGAATCAAGTTATTCGCGCCCAGAACGTTGATGGCGGGACCGGCCAAAGCCGCGGCGCTCAGGGCGGCGGTTACCTTGCCGGTTTTGGAAAAGAATTCCCGTCGGTTGACTCCGTTTGTCACTTTCGTTTTGTCAGCCATGCTAATCTCTCCTACTATTTGCGTGGACTCGTTGGATGGAGTATTCGTCATAAATCCATCGTATCAAGGGATCGATCGGCTAGAAATAAAGGCCGGGACGTCTATGCATCGCTTGGGCGCGAAGCTATTTCATACGTTGGATTGGACGAAATGTTCCTGGAGAACGCTCGTTATATAGCGTTTCTATCTCCCCATGGATTTATTATAGAACGGGTTCCAAGAGAACATAAGGTGGAGAATTTAGGTTTCAAAATGGATTATTCCGGTCAGGAGAAAATCATTCACTCCCAGCGGGTTGTTGGAGGTTGTATCGGTAAACCGATAAGAAAGTGAGGAAAATATTACGATTCAACCCAAGGAAACTCCCTGATTGCCGATTTATGAATGAGTATAATCGGTATTTCGTCATCATGGCAGGAAGCGAAAATTATCGACTCGCTATATAATCCAGACTTTGGATTCCTATGAGGAAATGGAAATCACGATGTCTTCCACGATCAAACGAGATTCTTTGCTCAAATCGACAAGCCATTTTACACTGGCCACTTTGATTACTCGCGTATTGGGTTTGGTGCGGGATTCGTGTATTGCCGGTCTTGTTCCCTCCCAGTGGCAGGATATTTTCTGGTCGGGTTTCAAGATTCCGAGTACATTCCGGCAGTTGTTCGCCGAAGGGGCGCTCTCGGCCGCCTTCATTCCTTTGCTGACGCGTGTGCGGGAACGGGAGGGAGAAGAGAAAGCGAGAGAGATCAGCGCGGCTATTTTTCACGCCCTGAATTTATTCGTGGCGGCGGTTGTGATTGCCGCGATCTTCTTATCGCCCTGGTTTGTTCCCTATATTCTGGATTTTCCGGTCGAACCGGTTTCCTCGCCATCATTGGAGGGAGGAAATATGGAGGGGGTAAGCGATTGGCGGATTCATGGGGCGATCCGGGCCACCCAATACATGTTTCCCTTTCTATTTTTTGTATCGCTGTCCGCCTGGGCGATGGGTATTCTCAATTCGTACCGGCATTTTTTTATACCGGCGGTGGCTCCCGCGCTGTTCAATGTCAGTTTGATCGCAGGTTGTATGGTTGCTGCCTGGTTTTTTGATGGAATGCCGATGTTACTGGTGTTATCGGCGTCGGTGGTTCTGGGAGGATTGTTGCAATTTGTCGTGCAGATTCCTTCAGCCCGGAAGATTGGTTTTTATCCACCACGAAGAATCTCCCCCTTTCATCCTGCCGTCAAGACATTTTTGCGCATGGTGGCGCCCAGTGTGTTCGGTCTGGCGATCTATCAGATCAACGCGCTGATTACACAGACCTACTTTGCCTCCAAGTTTGGCGAAGGCGGCATATCGCAGATGAATTATGCATTCCGGTTGATTCAATTTCCATTGGGAGTGGTGGGTGTGGCGCTGGCAAGCGCCTCGTTTCCCCGCGTGGCTCAATACATCGCTCAAGAGCGGAGGGGTGATGCGGCGAAGATACTGTCGGATGTGATCAAATATCTAATGCTGTTAATAATCCCCGCGGCGGTGGGATTTATTGTTTTAGGGCCGGATATCGTGGGACTGATATACAATCACGGCAATTTTCAGGCGCGTAATTGGTTGCTGCCTACCTATCATCTTCTTGTTGCCTATTCGATCGGTTTGTTTTTTTATACGGTAGTGAAGGTTCTAGTGCAGGCCTTTCAAGCTCATCACGATTTTCGGACGCCGGTTATGACCGGGAGTATTGCTGTGACCGTTAATATCGCCTTATGCGCTTTGTTTGTCGAGTGCGGATGGCCTCTGTGGTCTCTGGCGGTGGCGTCGTCGCTGGCCAGTTTGCTGCATACTCTACTTCTCACGATTTTGTTGGGATCGAGAATGAAAGAATTGACTTTCCTTCCCCTGTTCGATTTTTTGATGCGCGTATTAATGGCTTGTGGAGGGATGGCCGTGGTTTGTTGGGCGGTTGCCAAATATTTCCCCTTCTCTGGGGATACGAAAATCGAAGAAGCCTTCCGGGTTTTTGCCGGGATAGGATTGGGAATGGCGGCCTATTTTGGACTGGGGTGGGTGCTCTATAAGAAAGAATTGCGGGCGATCCTGCGCTTAAAATAGAGGTTATTCATGTCTCTGTGTAATTGAATCCCAAGTCTTTTTCCCTAAAGCAATCAGGTTTCTGACTCGTTCTGAGTCGGTAACCGCGATTTCAAATTCCGGTATTTGAGGGATTCCTCCTATTGTGATGTGGGGATGGCGATATTGCATGGCGCTGGGAATGCGTTTCAGGGCCGAACCGTGGAATTCCCAGGCATGCGTTTTTTGAATCAATTCGGCGATGTTGTCTTCGTTGACGCCGCTGCCAACGAGAATGGTGATTCGATCCCCGGCGCGTTCTACCAGTTCGGCAATCGTATCGACTCCCTCGATAGCTTTATTGGCCTGGCCGGAGGTGAGGATACGTCTGCATCCGGTTTCGATAATATCCTCGAACGCTTTGAAAGGATCAGAGGTAACGTCGAAGGCGCGGTGAAAGGTGACGCTGAGTGGATCGGCTAGCTCAACTAATTCTATTGTGCGCTTTTTGTCTACCGTTCCTTTTTCGCCTAGAATGCCAATAACGACGCCATCGGCTCCGCTATCTTTGGCAATCTCGATATCTCTTTTCATAACCTTGTATTCCCTATCGGAATAAAGGAAATCGCCGCCGCGGGGACGGATGAGAACGTGTAAGCCAATGGTCAAATGATTCCGTGCGAATTGAATACAAGCCGCACTGGGAGTGGTTCCGCCTTCATAGAGATTGTCGCAGAGTTCCACGCGATGCGCGCCGCCTTCCTGAGCGGCGATGCATGAAGCAACGGAATTGGCGCACACTTCAAAGAGGAAAGGATTCGAGGAAGATTGCATGGAATCATTCATTTTCAGGAGGTTTTTCTATACCGAAGACCTCCCATAGAGGAATTTCGATCCCCTCCAGCGATGTCAGTGGCATGGTTTGTACGGCATCGAAGACGTCGCCGGAATGGAATTTGTTGTTCTTTTCCAGGGTAAAACGTTCGACGTATTGTGCCACCGGTTCAACGAGAATGTATTCGCGGACGCCGTGTTTTTCGAATAACTCTTTTTTCGTCCAGCGGTCTTTCTTCGATGTGGATGGACTAAGAACTTCCAGGATAAAGTCGGGGGCCCCCTGGATGTTTTTTTCTGTGATCTTGCTGGGATCGCAAACCACGATCACATCGGGCTGTACGACGTCGTATTCGGATAGAACGACGTCGATGGGTGAGATGAATGGAGTACATTTTTTACCTTGTAAAGCAGAACGTAATGAAAAGTAAAATGAACCTGCAACATTTTGGTGTTTTGGTGTTGGTGCAGGGGACATATCGTAAGCGATACCGTCGATAATCTCCCAGCGCTCTTCGTCCGGCCAGGTGCAATAATCCTGATAAGTATATTTTTCTTTAAGCTTGGGAATGGGCATGATTCTCTTCCTGGGATTTTTTCTTATTATAAATGAAAACAGGGCGGAGAGGGAGACCGCCCTGTTTCGATCGTTATAGACATTCTGGATTATCGATAGGCGTATTCCTTGCGTGGCCCGACTTGTTTCAAGTCAATGGGTTGGAATCCAAGTTGCAAGGCGGGCGATTCCGGTTTTAAGCGGAAATCGTATTTCAGGGCATCGACAAACAGGGGGTCGGCAATCTGTGAATGCACATCCTGACCCTTTTCTCGCCATTCGTTCCATGACCATTTGTCGAACCGGATATCCGGCGAACGAAGATCCCAATACAGGTTGTTATCGAATTTATACTTATTCTCGATACCCGACCAATTGCTGCCCAGCAAACTGCCAGAATCGAAAATCACGATATTCCGCTCGAAGGTGAACGAGAGATGTTCTTCGGAACGGCTTCGCATTACCTGATACTCTTTAGCGAAGGCGAAAATATTATTGCGGATCACGTTTTCTTTTCCGTAGTGTTGATGGAATCCGGCCGATTTGGTTCGATACGTCACGTTGTTTTCGATGAGAATATGGGTGCTGCCTTCATCGGGATAAATCCCCCATCCGCCGTAGGTATGAGAATAGATATCGTGAAACAGATTATTACGAATCACGGTTCCCGGCTGGGTTCCGAGAGTGTAGATGCCGCCCATATCGCTGAGGATGCCTTGGCCGATGTCGTGTACATCGTTGTATTCAATTATATTGTGGTGCGCGCCCGTGGGCGTGTAACCCCATGTCCAGCCCACGGAAATTCCCGTATAGAAGGTGTGGTGGATATGATTGTAAGCGAGGCGGTTGTTGTTGCTTTGCCCCACCCAGATACCTACGGCGGCGGGATACATAATCCCTATGTGATGAATGTGGTTGTCGGTGACCTGGTTTTCCTGGGTGATCAAGGAACCTTCCCGCATCTGAGGCTCTCCGATTTTAACGCCGCCCGCGCCGATATCGCTGATTTCGTTGCCGGCGATTTTATTATTACGGCAACCCTGGGCGAATTCGATTGCATAATTACCCAGAAGGCTGAAACGGCATTGCTCGATACGGCAATCGCGCGCTCCGTTTGCCGTGAAAGCGGCAGAGATGTCGTGAGCGGCTTGCACGTCGGAATATCCTTCCTGCAATTTGGGCGCGAGTGTATGGTTAAAGGTCAATCCCTGAAATCGCAGATTGCTGACGAAGAGGTTATTCGCCGGTTCGCCTTGAATACGAATCAGAGATTCCAGGCGGGGAGCGATCATTTGGATTTTCCCCAAATTGTCGGTGGATTTGGGAATCATGGATAAAATTCCGGTGTGTCTGTCCAAACGCCATTCACCGGGTTGATCGAGCGCTTCGGGCGCGTTTTCGATCCAATAGCGGGGATTTTTTTCTCCCTGCCAGTTGCTTGGGGGAACCTGCCGGGTCAGGGTGGCTGTGTGTTGTACGTCATCTACTTCGACAATAGGCATTCGGATTTCCGCCCATTTAGCCAGCCCGATGACATCCACATCGCCGCGTCCCGCCCATTCCTTCAGTATATCGCCTTCGCGAAATGTAAAATGCGCTGGACCTTCCAGGCGCATGTCGCCGATCATTTCGTGGAATCCCTCGTTGGGAGTGCGGGCGCGAGTTCGCCGTTCTCCATTCACAAAAAGTTGGTAAAAATACCATTCTCCTTGGGACACGGTTGGAATGGCTGTTTTTAGAATACCGGCCTCATTGGATACCTGGCGGACATCAACTAAAATCCCGCCGCTGATAACCGGTTTCTCTCCGGGATAAGCCGTATAAGTTACAGGGAACGACGCCGTACCGGAATCTTCTGGTGTGAAGGTCAGAGTTTCATTGAGAAAATAGGTTCCTTCGCGAAGGAATACATACACCGGTTGTTCCAATTGTCCCGATCGTTTTAAGGTGCGGATGGCGTCCCGGGCTCGGGCTAATGTAGCGAAAGGGCCATCCAGTCCTTTGGGTGTGGGATTTTCTCCCGACCAGGTGTCGTTTCCATCGGGTGCGATATAGAAAACCTTGGCATCCGATGGCAGATGGCGGGGTATGGTCTGGCAGGATACAAGAACGGCGAGAACCAGGAAACATATGAGAAGAATGCTTGGGGGTTTCATGATGAGAACCTTTCACGGATTCGAAAATCGATTCTTCGTTTATTGCCTGTTCCGTTGTATCACGAAACCGTTCATCTTTCCAGAAGGAACGCATTAAAATAAAGATTCCTCTTCGTCGATTTCGGAAATCGGTTCGATACAGGCGGGTGTGTCGTTGTGTGGATTATTGACCCAATCGTACACCCGGTGGAGTGTCATTTCTTGGGCAGGGAAGGGGACAAGCAAGGATTGTATCCAATCGGGGGATTGTTGCTCCCAGTCAAGCCAGGAGTCGTGATTTTCGATGGGGATGATCGCAGGCATGCGTTCGTGAATGGGGCGTATCAAAGCGTTGGCTTCGGTGGTGATAATTGTGAACGAAAGAATGGTTTCTTCGTCTTTACGCTCCCAGGATTCCCAAAGCCCCGCCAATCCAAATGGTTGCCGATTCTTCAGGAAAATATAATAGGGCTTTTTCTTTTTCCCTTCTTTTTTCCATTCAAAAAAACCATCGGTGGGAATCAGGCACCGCCGTTTTTTTACGGCGCTGCGGAACGCCGGTTTCTCGAACAGGGTTTCACTCCGAGCATTGATCAATTGATTCCCAATGGCTGTGTCTTTTGCCCAGGATGGGATTAATCCCCATCGCATATCCATCATCTCGCGTTCCAAAGTGTTGTGAGTGATTCGGATCACAGGGACTTTTTGAGAGGGCGCAATGTTGAAACGGAGTTGGACGGGAGCGCGATTCAAGCGAAAAATCCGTTTGATGAGCTCTTCGGAAGAAATGAGAGAAAAACGTCCGCACATATTCCTGCATCCCTTCATATTTTCATCAAGGTCATTCTGTCCAAATCGGTGAAGATATATCTTCGAGAATAGAATGGTGCAAATTTGAATTGTAGACAAGAAAACGGCATTCAGAATTATTTATTTCTGAATGCCGTGTACGATCGATGTTTCGGATATTATTGACTATTATGCACTCCACGCCCGCTGGCGATGAAATCGCCGGACGAAGTCAAACCGTTGGTGGCATCGTAGAGGAATGTCGGTTTCAGGCCGTTTTTCTCTACGAGCCTGTCCATGGAGTTGGTGTCCCAGGGCATATCGAGATCGCGGTCGGGACCGAAACTGATCATGATAAATCCCAAACCGGCTTGCGTAATGTAGGGTTGCTTGCCATAATCGTAATAGGTACGGGTGTAACCGCTTTCATCCGAACGTCCGCCTTTTTGTGTGAAGAAATCTTTACATGGTTCCAGACTGCTGAGATAGGCGACTGGTGTGGTGAGGAATTTATAGGATTTATATTCTTCATTCGGGCCGGCGACATCTGGCGGATAATCGTTGTTATCCAACCGGTACATTTCCAGAGCGGAAGTGATGGCGCGGAAATCGGCTCGTAAGCGGGCCAGTTTCGCTCGAGTTTGGGCATTAAGAAAATTGGGAACCGCGATGGCGGCCAGAATGCCGATAATGGCAACGACAATCAACAATTCGATTAGAGTAAAACTCCGGAGATGTCTTTTCATGCGAATTCAACTCCCTTTCAGGTTTTCTGTTGGGTTCTTAATCGAGTCTATTCGATTTGCAATATATGAGTGGCTCGAATATAGAAGGAAATTTGATAAATTCACCATATTTTAATAGAATTTCATAAGTTCGTAAGGGAAAAATCGATAGGATGGATATCTTGCTTTTTATGGTATATGTAGAATATAAAAAGTATGGAGTATTGGGCAAGTACTAATTCAATCCGGATGATTTGGGTGTTCTTTGATTTGGGAGTATTATGATCCATTCGATCCACTCAAAGGAGATTGTATTATGGCGCGTATTCCCTCCACAATGCTTCCTCTGGGAACTCTGGCTCCCGATTTTTCATTGCCAAATCTCGACGGCGCTATCGTTTCGTTGGATACTTGCAACGATGCAAAGGCTATTCTGGTCATGTTTATCTGCAATCATTGCCCTTTCGTGATTCACGTGCGGGAAGAACTGGCGAAATTGGGGACGGACTATCAGTCAAAAGGCGTGGCGGTATTCGCCATCAACAGCAACGATATCGAACGGTATCCGGCCGATCGTCCCGATGAGATGCAAAAATTTGCTTCAGAAAACGGTTTCACATTCCCTTATCTATTTGATGAAAGCCAGGAAGTGGCGCGCGCCTATCGAGCCGCTTGTACCCCCGATTTTTATCTGTTTGACAGGAATCGAAAGCTGGTGTATCGCGGGCAACTGGACGACAGCCGTCCCGATAATGGCAAGCCGGTGACGGGGAAAGACCTGAGGGCTGCGTTGAATAACATTCTAGCTGGAAAACCAGTGTCCGCCGATCAGAAACCCAGCCTGGGATGCAACATCAAATGGAAACCTGGCAACGAACCGACCTATTCGTGAAATGACGTGCTGTCGAATGCGTTATGTATTCGGAAAGCAGATTGTTATTCTCCAAGTCGTGATGTTAAGAACGCAGTGATGATGTTGTCGTAGTGCGATGTATGCTCGAAAGCCTTGGCAGCCAGGCGATGGCGTGTCTCCAGAGTGATTCCACCCTGTTCGTTCATTTCCTGAATGATACTGCCGTAATCGCGGGGATCAGTGACTACGGTCACGGAGAGAAAATTCTTGGCGGCAGACCGGATCATGGTTGGCCCGCCGATGTCGATGTTTTCCGTGGCCACCTCCATCGATACATCCGGTTTGGCGACAGTGGCTTCGAAGGGATAGAGGTTGACGGCGACCAGATCGATTGGATAAATCCCATGTTCGCTCGCTTCTTCCACCTGGGATGTATCGTTGCGTTTGAATAAAAGCCCACCATGAATTTTTGGATGGAGAGTTTTAACGCGTCCCCCCAACATTTCCGGAGAACCGGTATAATCGCTTACTTCTTGATATTTGACACTCACTTTGGAGAGAGCGCGTCCCGTTCCCCCCGTGGAGAGTATATGCACGCCGTTCTTGGCTAACGCCTTGGCAAAATCCTCAATACCGGTTTTATCAAAAACAGAAAGAATCGCCTTTCGGATGGGGACGATACTCATTGGGATTCCTTTCGCGATTGTAGTGTTTTACCTTCGGGTTATTTAAAGTTCGATTTTATTCGCCGTCAATTGGCAGCGAAATCCATTATTCACTAATAAGGAAAATCGGGAACTTATTTTCCACGGCGAGAGGTTAAACGGTCGATATACCATTGCGCGTTTTTTCGTAAATGGGGAGCAGCCGCTTCGAGAGATACTTTTTGGAATAGTTCGAGTGCTCGTTCTTTTGAGGCGGGATCGCCCAACATGTAAAGACCCACGGCTTCATTATATAGGAATGCGATTTCTTGAGGGTGTAAATCCCGAGCGGCTTGTGAGAGGGTGACCAGCATTTCGTAGTCTTGTTTTTTAAAATAGATTTCACACAAACTTTTGGCCGTGGTGATCGATGTGTCCTTGATAGTTTTGAGAAAAAATTCTTCGCCGAAATCGAACCACGCCAAATTTTCATATGTCGTTAATAACGCATGCTGGGAAACGGGATCGGTGGGATTCTCAAAGACTTTTTGCTGTAAGGGAACCAGCCCCGATTTATCTTCCAGGTATTGTTTCAATTCGTCGAGTTCTTTCTCTTGGTCGGGGAAAAAACTCCTCAACCGGAAATAATCGTTTTGTACGGTATCGTAAAACCGCCGGTGATAAAGGCATTTCTCACGTAATACCAAGGCGGAAAAACGTTCGTCGTTACTTATTTTTCCGTTTAAGAATTGTTCCAATTCCCGCTGTGCTTCCTCATATTTGCGTCGTTGAAATAAATCCTGTGCGTACGAGTATCGTTTCTCCGGAGGAATATTTGACCAGATTCCATTTTGAGTATCCGACGCACTCGGGGGGGGAGCCGCTTCTTTGGGAGGCGGGATTTTTCCCAGTTCCCGCAGTTTATCGATGGTTTTTTCGGGATCGCCTTCAGTTCCAATGTATTTGGATATATCGATGGGTTCTTCGCTGAATTGTCCTTTCCCCAATTCGGGACGGGGACGTTTGGGAGAATGAGATGTTTCCTTTTTTTTGTCTTTTGCAAGCGCTCCCTGATAGCGGCGAAGCAGATCACCTTTCAATGTATCCATTAACGAATTCTTGTCGTCGGATTCCATCAACGGAGCCAACGGCGCGGCTTCCTGAGAAAAGACGGAGGGTATTGAGAACGTAATTAGAACGAAGGATATGGGGAAAATAAAACGAATCATATTGGTAATGTCCATCATAAATATCGCCTCGATGGATCGTTTTTTCAAATGATATTTTAATGAGATTGACCGCTTGCGGCAACAATCTTTCCCGGATTCAGAATGTTGTGCGGATCGAAGACGCGCTTGATGTCTAATAGTAATTGTTGTTCGCGCTCTCCCATCTCGTACGATAAATACGGGGCTTTGGTAATACCGATCCCGTGTTCGCCGGATATGGAACCTTCCAGAGCCACTGTTTCCCGGAACAGTTCTTCGACGGCTTTTTCCACCTGGGGATCGCGTTCGTTATGCGACATAAAGTTGACGTGCAGATTTCCATCGCCCGCATGACCGAAGCAGAGGGTGAATATGCCGTACTTTTCACCGATTTGATAGGCTTTATTCACAATGGTTGGAAAGGAGGCGATCGGAACGCAAATATCCTCATTGGTTTTAAATGGCGCTTTGGCGAACATCGCCGGGCTGAGGCTGCGGCGGATATCCCATAGGCGTTCGCGTTCCTGATTGTTGCCCGCTTCGGTGATGGAGACGGCACCCTTGGATCGGCAGATATCGATCAGGTTTTGTTTGTCCTCCTGAACGTCACCGGGGTTCATCCCATCGGTTTCAATCAACAGAAGCGCCTCGGCAATCGGTAGGCCGGCTTCGGGATTGTGTGCGTTGGCGGCTTCCAGGCTAAGGCGGTCTATAAATTCCAGCGCGCAGGGCAAGGTTCCGCTGCCCAGAATGGCGCGTACCGCCTGCGCCGAATCGGTGGCGGAACCAAACAGCGCAATGAAGGTGGATCGGTGGGCCGGATAGGGGATCAATCGCAAAGTAGCTTCCGTGATAACGGCCAGAATCCCTTCCGATGCGATTAGTAATTGAACGAGATTGAAACTCACAACGTTCTTTCGCGCTTTACTCCCCAGATGAATGATTTCCCCGGTTGGCAGTACCGCTTCGACGGATTGAATCCAATCTTTGGTGATACCGTATTTGACACAATTAAGGCCACCCGCACATTCCGCCAGGGTTCCACCCAATGTGGCGGTTTTCGCGCTGGAAGGATCGGGAGGATAAAATAGGCCTTCTTTTTGAACCGCCAATTTCAGGTCGCCGAGAGGGATCCCCGCCTGGGCGGTCACCAACCGGTTTTCTGTATCGATTTTTCGAATCGATGCCATTCGCTCCATTGAAAGAAGAATGCCCCCTTCCAACGCCAAAGCGCCGCCTGTCTGCCCGGTTCCTCCACCGCGTGGATACACAGGAGTTTTGTATATACATGCTAATTTCATGACCGCCGAGATTTCTTGGGCGGTCTCTGGCCACACAACTACCTGGGGAGGGTATTGATGATGAGTGGCGTCGTAAGCATAGGTCATTAAATCAATGGGATCGTCGGATATTCGTGTTTTCGGGAACACGCGATGGAGTTCTTGCAGTAGCGGTTTCTGTAACGGCGTTCTGGTTGTAGGTACTTCTCTAGTCATTCTTTTTCCCTGGATTTTCTTTTTTTTATTGTATACGAAGATAAACTCTATCAAATGGGATTGGCGGCATAGAGATATATCATGTAAATCGCTGGTTTTCTGAAAAAAAACAATCGTTTCTTCAATTGGTTAAGTTGGTGTATTTGTTATAAATTCTGTATTATCTGATACTAAGAATTTTAAATAAAATAAAATCAATAGGATTATCGTTTTTTTCGCAGGGGAGGTATAATAAGTAATTATCATCGGGAAACCTTATCTGGGATGGAGAATTGTTGGTAAGATTTTTTTTGTTTTTTTGGAGAATGTAATAATTCTTTTTGCAATATTTTTCGTAATAGATTGATTGACAAAGAGTTAATCCTATTGCTTTACGAGTCCGTTTTTCAATGATGAACGTAATCGGTTTTCCTCATGGATTCACTACGGCGAAGTGTATTATCCCTGTTCTTTTTATCCTGATACTTAATGGACTGGACCTTTCGGCGGTAGAAAATCCCACAACCAATATTCTCATCGTTCACTCGTATCATCCTACTTTCAACTGGACTCAAAAAGTCCAGGAAGGAATGCTATCGGTTTTGGGTGATGATGAAGAACAGAATCTCTCCATTGAATATATCGATATCAAAACAAGACAACAAAAACAACAGAAAGAATACCTCAAGGAATATGAAAGATTTTTCCTTTATAAACATCGAGATAAGCACTATGATTTAATCCTCTGTTCCGATGATGTTGCCATCCAATTCGTTCTCGGTGTTCGCGAGCTATTATTCCCAGACGTCCCCGTCGTTTTTTGTGGAATGAATCTGTATCTCCCTACTCAGGAATTTGAAAAATACTATACAAAATATTCAAATGTTACGGGCGTCTGTGAATCGGCCGATTTCAAGGGATCGATCGAAATGGCGCAGAGGTTATTTCCCCAACCCCGTCAAATCGCGATTATTCATAATGGCGACAATAATTCTCTTTATTATTTGAAGAGATTAACCACTCTGATTGGGAATCGATGTCCCACTATTGAATTGAGGAAGAAAACTGGGGATGAAATCGTTGGTTTTCTTCGGGAATGCTCGAAAGAGGATTTGATTTTTATTCTTTCAATCCCAAAGGATTGGAACCAGACTCTGGAAAGAAATCCCAAAGCACTACACGATTGTCCTGCGCCAATTTTAACATTCTGGGGACAATTCGTTGGAAAAGGAATATTGGGAGGCCGTATCGTTAATCCTTATAAACAAGGTGCTTATGCTGCAGATATGGCCAGGCGGATTATCCAGGGAGAATCGGTCGATTCCATTCCGATTCAATGGTATAGCCCTAACGATTACGTTTTTGATTATGGAATCGTGAAGAAATTTGGATTGAAGGAGTCGGATTTACCAGAAGGAAGCGTTCTGATTAATAAGCCTTTTTCTTTCTATACCCAATATTTTGCATGGATTTTGGGGGGAGTATTCTTTGTTGTTTTTCAATCGATCCTTTTGATTTATTTGGGATTCAATCTGTCTCGCCGAAAGAAGGCCGAATCCTTGCTGCGCATCAGCGAAGAACGCTTATCCTTGGCTTTAAACGCTGCCAATGAAGGATTGTGGGATTATAATCCCCAAACCCTACAAATTAATTACTTCAGTCCTAAATGGTATACGATGATTGGGTATGAACCGTACGAATTCGAACCGTCCTATGAGATGTTTCGGCAGTGCGTTCATCCCGACGATTTACTCAAAACGGAAAAGAAAGTCTGGGATTCCATCGAGGCCGGTCGTGATTACATTGTGGAATTTCGTATGAAATCCAAACAAAATGGGTATCGGTGGATTCTTTCGCGTGGACAAATTGTCGAAAAGGATACGTTTGGATTTCCCACCCGGATGGTGGGAACGCATGTTGATATTACCGAACAGAAAAATTTGGAAGAACATCTCCGCCAATCGCAGAAAATGGAATCGATTGGATTGTTGGCCGGTGGAATCGCCCATGATTTTAATAACCTAATGACAGCTGTGATTGGGTATAGTGAATTGTTATTGAATCGGGTGGATGAGTCTCATCCGATGTATCATTCACTGCTTGAAATCCGTAAGGCGGGAGATAGAGCTACTACCTTAACCCGGCAATTGCTCGCTTACGGCCGCAAGCAAATGCTCAGTCCCCGGATCGTCAATCTCAACGATCTCATTGTGAATATGGATGCCATGTTGAGGCGATTGATCGGTGAGAATATCGATTACCGTACGGTTCCCGATGGTGAGTTGGGCTCTATCGAAGCCGATCCCGGCCAAATCGAACAGGTTGTGATGAATTTGGTGCTCAATTCGAGAGACTCCATGCCGGATGGCGGACAACTGACGATCGAAACAAAGAATATTTTTCTGGATGAATCGTATACTCAACGCCACATGGATGTTGTTGTTGGCGATTATGTGATGCTGGCGGTTAGCGATACAGGCTGTGGAATCGAGGAAAAAAATCTCAAAAAAATATTCGATCCCTTTTTCACGACCAAAGAGAAAGGGAAAGGAACCGGTCTGGGCTTGTCGATGGTTTATGGAATTATCAAACAAAGCGGCGGACACATTTTTGTCTATAGCGAACCTGGTTATGGGACAACCTTCAAACTGTATTTTCCAAGAATTGAGAACGCCGGTTCGGAAGAGAAAACCAAGGCCGTTCCTTTCCTATCTTATAAAGGGGAAGAGCATGTGTTATTGGTGGAAGACGACTCGTCGGTACGAGACCTGGTGGCGGGCGTTCTCCGTGCGAATAGTTATACCGTTCATGAATTCGGATGTGGGCCCGATGCGCTTCTGTTTCTTGAAAGTTATCGCGTACCCGTTCACCTTTTAATCACCGATGTGATTCTTCCGCAAATGAGCGGTGCGGAATTGGCTAAACGCATTGCTTTCCAGGATCCGCAGATCAAGACTCTCTTCATATCGGGGTATACCGATAACGCCATCGACCATAAAGGCATGCTCGACAAAGGCATTCATTTTCTTCAAAAACC
>CAZFOX010000011.1:0-3370 GCA_964520565.1 uncultured bacterium
CGAAACCTACGAAACGCCGATAATCCGCTTCACGCCCGATATCGCCAGCATCGATGGCGGTAATACCTCGTTTTTCTATAGCGATCATGACTACGACAACGACGATATTCCCAATTTCTTCGGCACATCGGCCGCCGCCCCACACGCCGCCGCCATCGCCGCCCTCATGCGCCAGGCCAATCCCTCTCTGACCGCCGCCGAGATTCGCGATCTAATGCGCCAGGCGGCCACCGATATCTACAAACCCGGCGTGGATGAATATACCGGTTACGGATTTCTGTATGCCGATGACGCCGTGAATGCGGTTCCCGGACGTATCTCTCCCGAACAACCGACCCCAGTCCCAACCCAGACACCCACCCCGACGCCGACCATGACACCGACCTTCGCCCCTGTTTTCACGCCTGAACCGGTCGTCATCGCGATCAATCAGGTGATAGTCACTGACAGCCTGCTTACGTATGCGGATTTGAGTAATGGAAGGGACTACGACGAAAACAACGCTCCTTCGCTGGTCATTCGCTGGAATTTGAATTTCCCCACCGCGGTTGACTATCATCTATACGTTCAGATCGACGGCCAGGCCAAACAATATCTGGGCCGTACCGGCAGTGCGGATGTCCGGCGATTTGAATGGAAGGTCAACCAGCCTTTGTTGAATCCTATCTTTCGGCAAGGTCCTGAATTCGGCAGAAAATACGTGTTCCATATCTATGTCATCAATGGAGAAGAAATTCCCCGCCATTTCGGCCCCTTCTCCACCTCTGGACCGGTGGAAATCGTCCCGATTCAATGAACGGACCCAGCGATACGATGATCGTCAAAGCGGACTCGCAAGAGTCCGCTTTTTTTTGATTTTGCACTATCCTGACAGCATTCATTCACGTACCATTAGATCAGTTCTCAATAGTTTGTGCATTAATTCAGACGACTGTCATCGAAAAAGTCATTCTTTTCCGGTTTTTCGAAACGCGAAGAGGAACGTGATTGGGAAAATCACTTGAACCAACCGAAAATCCATTGGGAGGGCATCGATGCAGGTAGCCGCGTTAACATGGATCGATTATGGCATGATCCTCATTTACATGATCGTGACCGTTGGATTGGGTGTCTATTTTGGAAAAAACATCAAATCCGGCCATGATTATTTTCTCGCCGGCCGCCGCTTGCCCTGGTGGGCGGTAGGTATGTCGATGGTGGTGACCGACATCGGCGCGATCGACATCGTAGGCATCGCCGGATCGGCGTACGTTTACGGCATCGTGGTCGGCAACTACGACTGGATCGGTTGCATCCCGGTAATGATCATTTGTGGGTTCGTATTCATCCCCTACTTTTGGCGCTCCGAGGTTTATACAATTCCCGAATTTCTGGGAAAGCGGTTTAACCTCGGCGTCCGCATTGTGGTCGCTTTGATCTGGATTGTCTTTCTCGCCTGCAACCTGGGGATCATGCTTTACGCCACCGCCGTCATGCTGCAAACCATGATTGGCTGGCCGGTGATCACATCCATTGTCATTGCAGCCGTCGTCATTGGATTGTACACACTGGTCGGAGGGCTCTCCGCCGTTGTCTATACGGATGTGTTGCAATGCGTGGTGATGATGTTGGGATGCGCGTTCGTTCTGGTCTTTGGCCTGTTCAAGGCAGGAGGAATCGGGGCATTCGTCGATACCGTTCATGGACTGGGTGATCATTATAAAAATCATTTTAACCTGATTCTGCCCGTCGATACTCCATCGCCTCATCCGTGGACGGGAATCCTGCTTGGCCTGGGAATGGTACTCGCCCCCGCCTATTGGTTCGGCAATCAGTCGATCCTGCAACGGTGTCTGGGAGCGCGATCCGAATTCGAAGCCAAGGCCTCTTTCATGTGGGGGGCGATCCTGAAAACGTTCATTCCCCTCATTATGGTGGTACCGGGTATTCTCGTGCTGGCACATAACACCACGATTCCTTCCGATCACGCCGATTACGCACTCCCCAGCCTGATTCGGGATATATTGCCCACCGGTTTTTTGGGAATCTTTTTCGCGGCGTTTCTGGCCGCCTTGATGTCGAGCGTCGACTCATGCCTGAATTCCGCAGCCACTCTGCTGACTAAAGATATCTATCAGCGTTTCTTCCGGCCTAACGCCAGCGAACGGCATTATCTGAATATGGGGCGTATCGTCACTCTGGCATTCGTAGTATGGGGTGTCTTTTTTGCCATCTGGATTCAAGATAAATCGGCAAGCATTTACAACATCATTCAGACCATGCTCTCCCTCTTCCAGGGGCCGAGCTTGATGTTGATCCTGCTGGGCGTTCTCTGGTGGCGCACTACGGGGATCGCCGCCTTTACCGGGCTGATCTGTGGCCTGATCTGTTCGATTGGACTATTCCTCACACATGTTTACGCTTCGCAACCGCTATTTAAAATCGAAGAGCCATTTTTGTTCATCGCTCTTTGGTCGTTTGCCGTGTCGATGGTGGTTACCATTGTTGTCAGCTTATTAACACCGCCCGAACCCGAAGAAAAACTGGCCGGATTGGTTTACCGCTACGTAAGGAGATCGGAAAATGCAAACAATGGCTGATTGGATCGCCTCGATCCTTCGAGGACCGGGAGGCTTGCTGCGTGAATGGACTCTCCAGATTCCTCTCACGGCCGCCAAAGGGATTTTCATTCTCTATTACCTCATCCTGCTGGTATGGGTGTTAACCATGCGCCGATCCGAAGTGACCGGCATTCTTCCGGGCAAGAAAACCACACTCGATCTGCGTCCTTACGCCGCCGCCGCTTTGATCGGACAAATCGTGATCTATCTGATTTTTTAATGGCGCTTGGGATACGCTAGACTGCTGCTGGTTGACGAGATTCGATTTTATATAAAAATAGAAATGGGTGGTTGTATCAATTTGTTATTTTATATTCGTAATATGAACGCAGCCCAGGCCGTATCCATGAATTCACTCCATTTGATGAAAACAATATTCGTTTCTTTATGGATTCGCAGTTTCATGGTTTTTATCCTTTATGCACTGGGTATCTATTTCTCACTTCTCTTTACTTATGAAGCCACTCGAGTCGCCATTTTCTGGATTCCAAACGGAATCACACTCGCCTTGTTGATCCGAACTCGATATAAAGACTGGCCGGCCTATTTTGCCGCTTCGTTGTTCGCCTATGTCGCGATAGTCATGGGTCTGGAAAATTATAGCTTTACAAATGGTTTTTTTCTGGGTTTTTTTAATTGCTTCGAATTTGTAATCGGCGCCTGGCTGTTTCGCCGCTATTCACCGGCTCCTTTCCTTCTGAGCGACATCAGAAACATGCTGCGGCTGATTCTTTTGGCCGGATTGGCCGCTCCGGCCATCGCGGCATTTT
>CAZFOX010000011.1:3380-13448 GCA_964520565.1 uncultured bacterium
GCCGCCGTGGTGATTTTATTCCAGCACGGCGATTACTGGCTGGTCTGGTATACCTGGCTTTTCGGCGATGCCGTCGGCATCTTAATGATGACGCCCTGCATTTTGGCCTGGATGTCCGAGGAAGGGAGCAGATATACCGGAAAACAGATCGTGGAAATCCTCATCCAAATCCTGTTATGCGCCATCGCTTCCGTCCTCATTTTTGGAGAGACGATCGGCCATGCCTACGCTCTTCCCTATTTTATGTTTCCTTTATTACTCTGGGCGGGATTGCGGTTCGATGTGCGTATCACAACCCTATCGCTTCTCGTCTTTTGTTTTATATCCGCCTGGTATACCGACGCGGGTATGGGTCCCTTCGCCATCGACCGCCAGGTCCTTTCACAAAGCGTTTTCCGGTTTCAACTATTCTTTGGGATCACAATCACTTCCGTCCTGGTGGTATCCGCTATCATCATGGAAAGAAACCGGGTAGCAAGAGAACGCGAATCGCTGATCCATTCGCTGGAAGAAGCGCTCCTCCAGATCAAAACGCTAAGCGGACTCCTGCCCATCTGCGCTCATTGCAAGAAAATTCGCGACGAAGACGGATCGTGGAAGGTTCTCGAAACGTATATTCAGATGCATTCCGACGCCCAATTTTCCCACGGCATCTGTCCGGATTGCATGCAGGAACATTTCCCGAAATACGCCAAACTTTAAACGTTCCATTCACTCTCCCCCAATAAGCCTTCGCTCAATCGGGTATAATACAAACGCGAAAAATGCCCGGTTGTAAAGCGATTTACAATTGTGGATGACAAAAATACAATAACACATATCCAGGTTGTGAAATCCTGACATCTATTTTCGTTTAAGGAAAAATCGGCAATGTACATGTCAACGTGGAAACTGGTTGCCCTGCGGATCGCAATGACGACTCTGGGGCGCTGGGGATGGTTCGCCGAATGGTTTAAGAAATATATGGTGAACTACGTGATCGTGAAAAAGGAAAACGACCGTTATGTGGCCAGTTCCCGGTATTTCACTTTCGATCAATTAAAAAAATAAATCTCGCATCCCCCACAACGAGAGAACTGATCGTCATATGTTGGTTTTGTTACGCTCGCAATAACATCGCGCCACATTCGTGTCATTGCGAACGAAGTGAAGCAATCTAAAAGCCCAATCGTTGATTATTACTCGATATCTTTCATGTGACGATTGGCAATAATCATCGTCCCCTGACGGTCGGGAAAGGAATTCTCCCATGGAAGATATCGCTCAAGAAATCCGCACGACCGTACAGGATACCGCGAAAGTTCTGCCCACTCTGAATCGAGAGGAAATCGCATTCAAAAAATCGCCCGCTTCCTGGTCGAAGAAAGAGATTCTCGGCCACCTGATCGATTCGGCGGCCAACAACCACCAGCGTTTCGTTCGCGCCGTCTATGGCGCCGCGATCGATTATCCCACCTATAACCAGAATGAATGGGTACGGATTCAACGCTATAACGATTCCCCTTGGGAAAGTCTGATTACGTTCTGGTCGGCCTACAACCTCCATCTGAGCGATCTGATCGAGCGGATTCCGGAAGAAGCCAAATTGTCGCCATGCAATATTGGAAAAGAAGCGCCGGTCACCCTGGAGTTTATCATCCGGGATTATCTACGCCATCTTCGACATCACATCGAGCAAATCCTGACGCCTTTTTAGCTGGCTAGTAGTCTGGCCGTTTAATATTGTCGGATAAAAGACATACTATGGATCAACTGGCGAATCGGATCATCATTAGATTGCTTCGCTTTGCTCGCAATGACATAGCGATACGTTCGTGTCATTGCGAACGAAGTGAAGCAATCTAGAGCGGTTCTCAAAAGTTTGTGCGTTCATTTCATGCGAATAGGAACGGTATTCTGAGAATCTCTCTCATTCGAACCGCTGGACGCCTCGGGCGGTTTCAACCCTTCGATTTGTTGGGGAAAACAGGCAAATCCGGAAACGAGCCGTTGATATTCGCGCCCTCCCGCTTCTTGAATTGTCTCTTCCTGAAGATCCCCTCGGATAACCTGTTGGAGTTGTTCGACCGCCGCCCGGCTGCTCTCTCCCAGGCGATTCCTGCGCAGATCGAGAGCGGCCAACAATGTATTGTGCGAGAGATCGGGAACCGATTCGAATTGATTGCCGGAAAGATCCAACACGGCCAAATTCCGGTTCATCCGCAGATCGATATGGCTCAATCGATTGTTCGAGGCGTAAAGCACATTCAAATTTTCCAGTTTACTGCAATTCAATTCGGTTAACTGGTTTTCGCTGCAATCCAGGCTTGCGAGTGTAAAATTCAACGAAACATCAAGAGCCGTCAATCCACAGCCACGGCATATCAGATGGAACAGACTGGGATTACCGGACAAATCCAGCCCGGCCAAAGGATTGCCGCTGCAATCGAGCGTTGCCAGTCCCGTATGTTGGATCAGATTAATATGAATCAATTGATTGCCGCTGCAATCGAGATTCTGAAGTCGAGGGCTGGCGCGTAGCGAAAGAGATGTCAACGCATTGTCCCGGCAAATCAGGGAATCCAGCATCCAGTTCTGCGAGGCGTCCAGCTCGGTCAATTGATTGGATGAACACTCCAATCGGCGAAAATCGCGCAGATGCGAAATATCCAACCGGCCGATCTGGTTCCGGCTACAATCGAGATGCCGAAGCTTTGGTATTGTGGTAAGATCCAATTCGGTTAATTGGTTGCCTGCGCAATAGAGAAATTGCAGGTTGGGATTGCCGGACAGCCGAATCTGGTGAATGGGGTTATCATTGCAGTTAAGTGACTGCAGGCGGGGGAAGAACTCGATTCCTTTCAAATCGCGGATATTCAAATTCACACATTTCAGATCGCTCTGCCGTTTGGCCGTCTGAGCCGCGCTGAATTTTCCTCCCGGTTGCACCCGCATATAACGTTCCACCGCAGCTCGGAAATTAGAATCGGGAAAGTACTCCGGCGTATTGATATTTCGATGATCCTGATATATTCCAAATGCAGTCCATGCCAGAACGGTATAGACAATAAAGAATATCGCCCATTGAATCCGTCGGCGGGTTTTCCGTTTCATAGAGATTTTCTCTCCCTTCCAGCGGGTGCAGGCTTCTATCATATCGAAACATGAAATCTCCTCCAAGAACAGCCTTACATTATCGATACCCTATCCACCCGGTTCGATTGGGTAACAAAGTTCAATGGATTTCGAGTTTCTGGCCTTTTGGACAGATACCAAATGGGTCACAATTTATGGGATCGGTGACACAGTTCGCGGGAAAAAAACAAGACGGATTATGATAGCGGTCTCCAGGAATTATTCGAAAAGAAAGTGTTCCATCATGCACACCAATTACCGAATCATCGACGGAAAGATCATGGAAGCACAGGACGGTCTCGGCCAGATCGTGGTATACGATTCCCCAGACGAAAACGAGCGGAATTATTTATTACAAGAACGTGGCATCGACGAACATACTCTCAACTCCGCTCTCGATCCGGATGAGCAATCCCGTCTCGAGTTCGAAGACGATCACCTGGTGATTATCTTCAAACGTCCCCGGAATCTCAGTGGAGATGACCGGCTGCAATTTAAGATCAATTCCTACGGTGTTTTTCTGTTCGCGGACTGCGTAATCATCATCGTCTCCGAACCGTTCCCCGCGTTTACCGGCAAGCTGTTCAATCGCATCCGTTCCCTGAAAGATTTCATCCTCCGGGTGTTCTATCGCTCCCTGTACCATTATCTGGAACACCTGAAAGTCATCAATATGATCTCGGACGAACTCGAACAGAAAATCAACGCCTCTATGGAAAACCGGTACCTGATCAACCTGTTCACCCTCGAAAAAAGCCTGGTGTACTATCTCAATTCGATCAACTCCAACGGTGTGGTTTTGGATCGGCTGAAAAGCAACGCCACCAAGATCGGCTATTCGATCGAGGAACAGGAACTGCTGGACGATCTGATCGTGGAAAACAACCAGTGTTACCGGCAGGCGGAAATCTATTCGAACATTCTCGCCAACCTGATGGACGCACGGGTGTCGATCGTCAGCAACAATCTTAATATTCTTATGAAGACACTGAACATTATCACCATTGGAATCATGGTTCCGACCTTTGTTGTCAGTGCGTTTTCCATGAACGTTCGCATTCCTATGCAGCAATATCATAATGCCTTTTGGATCATATTGGGTCTGTCAGCCTGTTCGGTTGTGGGTTTCCTGTTTTACTGGCGTTATAAAAAGTGGTAATAGGAAATAGAACATGGACAAACTGAGGGATGTATACGCGCAAAAAGGGTTGAGTCAGATTCCCCGTCTACTCTCGTCCGAAGACCGTAACCGGTTTTCGCCGACCTTTGGGTGTATGAACCGCGAATACTGGCTCTGCCGGGCGACTGATTTTCCTTCCTCCATCGCCCAGTTCGGCGTGCACGCCCTGGCGCTGGTGTACGCTCACGAGATGCCCGGCAATATTTACTATCGCCATCCCAAGGTATTGGAATGGGCGCTGGCGGGGATGGAGTACTGGACGAAAATTCAGCACCGGGATGGATCGTTCGACGAGTTTTACCCCAACGAACGCGGCTGGGCGGGACCGACGGGTTTTCTTCTCTACGTCATGTGCGATTCCTATCGGCGGCTGGAACCGGAAATCCCCGAAACCGTCAAGAATACACTCCAGAAAAGCATGCACCGCGCCGCTCGTTTCCTGGCGGGGACAGACGAATCGGGCGTCCTGGCCAACCATCACGCCATGGCCATCCTGCCGATGGTGGAGGTTTACGACCTGCTCGGCGAAAAAACGCTCCTGCCCGCGATCCAAAAAAAACTGGATATTTTCTTTGGCTACTGCCATGAAGAAGGATGGTGCCTGGAATACGACGGCGCCGATCCCGGATACCTTTCAGCGACCGTCAGTTTCATTGCCAAAACCCGCCGCCGCTACGATGACGAACGCTTTCTGCCCTATCTGAAGAAATGGGTGGAATTCAGCAGCTATTTCGTCTACCCCAACGGGCATTACGCCGGTACGGCGGGAAGCCGCCAAACCCTCCATTTTTATCCGCACGGTTACGAACTGCTGGCTGAAGAGATTCCCCTGGCCGCCTACATCGCCGACCGCATGCTGGAGGGACTGCGGGATGGAGCATTGGTCCCGCCCGAAATTCAGGGCGAACGCTATTTCGTCTACCGCATTCCCGAATTGCTCTTGTCCTTCATTGACTACGGGCCGCGTCCCACGACCCCGCCGCCCTTGCCATGCGAGGGTCCCTCGTTTCGTAAATATTTCCCCGGCGCGCGTATCCTGGCTCAAAAAACCGATGTCTCCTATACCATCGTCAACGCAGCCAAAGGGGGCGTCGTTAAACATTTCGAACTGCCGGACGGCGCTTTGAAACTAAACAACTGCGGCATCATCGGTCGCCTGAGCGATGGAACCGCCTTCACCAGCCAGTGGATCGATGAAGCGCACGAAGTGGAAGAAGGTCCCGGCTCGATCCTCATTCGCGGCCGTTGCCATAAGGTTCCCACCAAAGTTTTCACGCCGTGGAAGTTCATTCTCTTCCGGCTGGCTATGCTACTATTCGGCTGGCATGAGAAACTGGCCTACCGCCTCAAGGGAACGATCCGCACGTTACTGATGACGGGAAGAAAGCCTCTGCCGGTGCGTTTTGAACGCCGCATCCGCTTTATCGAGAACGCCGTCGAGGTATCCACAGAAATCCGTCTGGAATCCTCCGTGGAAGTGGCAGGGCTGCAGGTAGGCGACGAATTCCCCGCACGCTATGTTCCCCAATCGCGCTACTTTCAACCGCAGGAACTGGATGTGCGCGGCCGCTTGCTTTCGCCAACGGAACTAGAACGCCTCAACCGCTCGCGTTCGATCACCGTCATCGAACGCTTCGAACCGGGAATGACAATCAGTGAATTCATCATTCATATCTAAAAAAACACATGTAGGATGGGATAAAGCGAAGCGTATCCCATCAAAACCCCTTAAATACAGAAATGGAGCGTCGAGAATGAAAAAATGGTTGATAGCTGGAATGTGTTGTATTTCAACGTTCTTGTCCTGGGCGGGTGAAACCGCCGTCGACAAAGATGGCATGCTGCGGGTTGACGGTCAGCGCCGGTTTATTCTGGGGCTTTATGAGGAAGCCCGCGACGATGCCTTCGCCCGGGAAGCTGCCGATACGGGATTTAACCTCATCCGCGTTGGGGCCAACAAAGAAGCGCTCGATCGCGCACAATCGCACGGATTGCAGGCCTGGATTCCCCTCGGTGGATTGCCGGTAGCGGATGAAACCGGTGCGTCGCAACTCAAAGAGACCGTCGAAGCCTGGAAATCGCACCCTGCCCTCGCGGTTTGGGAAGCACCCGATGAGGCGTTGTGGAATGAATGGTGGTCGCGAATCAACCGGGCGCAACCGCGCTGGGAACAAGTGGACGACGCCATCCGCGCTTTTCAAGGGAACGAAGAACAGAAGAAAGCCCTTCAGGCGGAGCATGCAAAATGGAATCGATTTCGTTCCACCGCGCGATACGCTCAGGCTGAAGAGGTGGAAGAGGGAATCCGTAAGATCGTCGGTCTTCCCCCTGCCGAAGAACGGCTCAGCGATTGGCGAAAAGGTGTCGAAACCACGTTTGAAAATCTGCGCCGTGGATGCGAAACAGTACGCGCCGCCGATCCCCATCACGTGATCTGGTTCAATCACGCGCCCCGCAATTCCATGCAAGACCTAACAAAATATGGAACACTGGCGGATATCGTTGGTTGCGATATCTATCCGGTTCCCTTCGGCCCCGATGTGGGACACAGTGATCTGGCCGAACGCAACCTGGCCATCGTCGGGCGCTTCACCGAACGAATGGCCGCCTCGGTTCCTGGCAAACCGGCCTGGATGGTCTTGCAGGGTTTCGGTTGGGAGGATATCGGTGAAGGAAGGTCTGAGAGTCCGCGCCCCCGTCCCACCTACGCCCAATCGCGTTTCATGGCCTACGACGCCATCGTCAACGGTGCGCGAGGAATCCTATACTGGGGAACCGCCTATATCCCGAAAGATTCTCCTCTCTGGGCAGATATCAAGCGGCTGGTTTCCGAACTCCACAATCTGGAACCGTTCCTATCCGCACCGGATGCCAACGAGAAGATTCAGGTAACGCCGCACCTCTCCTCCGCCTCCGACGAAAAAACCGTCCGTTGGCTGGCAAAGGAATGGGGGGGACGTTGGGCAATCGTCCTGGTGAATGAATCCGATTCGCCACAGGCGTTCGACATCGGCGGTCTGAACGCAATGAACGGAAAACAACTATCCGTCCTGAACGGCGATGAAACACTGACCGTTCAGAATGGAAAAGTCACCTTTGGACTTCGCTCTCAAACAGCGGAAATATTGGTCTCAAGCGAATAAGCAATAAACGGGGCGGGCGAAGTTTTTCGATGGAAAATCTTCGCCCGCCCCTTCTCAAATCCGAGACCCGTAGGATGGGACAAAGCGAAGCGTGTCCCATCAAAACCACTCTATTTCAACCAATCCCCTCTCCTTCAAATCTCCGCCAAAACCTTGCGAATATAATCAAACGATTCCTTCATGCCGGGCATGGGATTGCTTTCGTTGATTTCGTATTCCAGCGCCAGATGGCCGTCGAATCCCACTTCCAGCAGTGTCTTCAGAACGCCGGAAATATCGATGACGCCCCGCCCCACCTCAATCGATTTCCCATTGCCGGAACGTTCGGTCACATCCTTGATGTGAAAGTCGTACAGGCGGTCCTTGACCGCTCGGATCGTGTCGATTTCGTTGTCGCCGATACGAACCGAATGGCCGATGTCGATACAGCAGCCGATCCGTTTGTCGAAAGGCTGGGCGAGCCGGTAGGCGTCCAACGGCGATGGATAGCGCTGGTCGCCGGGACCGTGGTTGTGAATAGCAACCCGGATATCGAATTCCTTCACCATCCGGTCGATGAGCGGCAGGGCGTCGATGTCGGGCGCAGAGACCATCACTGGCATACCCGCATCGCGACAGTATTCGAATGCATTGCGCACCTGCGCCTCGTCGTTTTTTAGATACACCACGCCCGCTCCCATTAAATGGAATCCGGCGTCTTTCACCGCCTGGGCTACCGCCTTGCGTTCCTCGGGGGTGGAATCCATTTTCAGATGAAAATCCTTCAAGGTAACGTATTCGATCTTCAGTTCCTTCATCATGGCGAGGGTTTCCTGCAGGGTGAACTTGCGGGTGGAATAAGAGGCCAGCCCCACTTTGAGCCCCCGGAATGGATCTTTCCCGGTGGACTCTGCCTCCCTGGCCGGACAGACGGAAACGCCGGTCAACGCCAGTGCGCCCGCCCCGGCGGCAGCGATAAACGATCGTCGGTTGATGAAATGAAATTCAGTCATAGTTTTCTCCCCAATACTGAATTCTAGAGCGGTACTTAAAAGTACGTGCATTGATTTCACGTTCAGTTTTCGAAAAAGTCAATCTTTTCCGGTCTTTTCGAAACGCAAAAAGGAGAATCCACCCCTCCTTGAACCGCCATATGAATGTCAAGAACGGCAAATTTTCGCCCTTGTGGTATTCTTTCACGGTTTTTCTATCCCGCCCCATCAGAGAGAGCACTAGGGCAAAAGAAAAAAAATCCCTATCATTAAAAAAAACAATCTGGGGATAAAGAGAATGACAATTCGAATCCATAAACCATTTCGCTTCATGCTTACACTTTCTCTACTCATCATCGCCAGCGCTGGATCGGCCTCCGAGCTGGCCCGTCTGTGGGAAACCGCGCAGAAGAATGCTTCCATCCTCCGTTTTTCCACCTTGTTCACCGCCCAAGACGTCCGTGATCAGCTCTCTAAACCGGAAGGATTGGACGAAGCCGTTCGCTGGTGCAAAGAGACCGCCGTCACGCACGTCTACATCGAGTCGTTCCGCGATGGCTATACGGCGGAACGTGACGCCCTTCTCAACGCCAAGAAAAGATTCCAGGATGAAAACATACGTACCAGCGGATGCATCACCACCACCGGCTTGGGACGCAAGAGCGTGAATGGATGGGAATTTCCCTGCTTCACCGATCCCCAAACCCTGGAGAAACTCCAAAGTGTTTTCGAATTCACCGCCCCGCTCTTCGACGAAATCATGATCGACGATTTCTTCGCCACTCGTTGCGAATGCCCGGATTGCCTCAAAGCCAAAGGCGATCAACCGTGGGATGAATTCCGATGCAACCGAATGGTGGCTATTTCCCAACGGTATGTGCTCGATCCCGCACGCGCGGCCAATCCCAAGGTAAAGATCGTCATCAAGTATCCGCAATGGTACGACAACTTCCACAGCAATGGGTACGAAGTCGTTCGTCAGACGCAGATGTTCGACAAAACCTGGGTGGGAACCGAAACCCGCGATCCCGATAACAAAGAGTGGGGACGCAAGGCGCAATACGAAGCCTACTTCATCATGCGCTGGTTAGGAGCGCTGGGCGGAGAGAAATGCGGCGGCGGATGGTTCGATCCGTACGGAACCTCGCCCAAAACATACTTCGAACAGGCACGCCAAACCGTACTCGGCGGCGCGCGCGAGGCCGTCTTGTTCTGTTATGGATCGTTGATCGGCGGCAATGGAGTACAAAACGTGCAAGCGCTGCGCCAGGAAATTCCCGCGCTTTTCGAACTCGCGCGAACGATCCACGGGAAAAAAATCCGCGGAATCGGCACACCGAAAATCCCCAACAGCGAAGGCGAAAAGGAGCGTTATATCTTTGATTTTATCGGCATGCTGGGTCTGCCGTTGGTTCCCGCCACCGAAATCTCCACCGATTGCCCGGCGGTGTTTCTTCCCAATCATTCCCGTAAAGACGCCCAACTTCCCGAAAAGATATCCAAATTGCTGGATAACCAAAAACCGGTTTTGACCACAACCCGTTTGGCAGATTCCCTGTCCGCCTCTCTCCGGGAACGCCTGAATCCGGACTTAATTCTGAACGTCCCCGACGATTTATGGGATTTGATGAATCTCCCCGCTGATCGACTCAGCGCCATC
>CAZFOX010000011.1:13458-20082 GCA_964520565.1 uncultured bacterium
CCGCGGGACGATGTTGCAGCCTTTCGGTCTGCAATTCGACGCGCCCACTCGAGTCGCATTGTATCTATTCGATGAAGATATGGCCATCATCGAAAATTTTAACGATCGACCGGCGAAGGTTACTCTGAAGACACAATCGAGCAACAAACACACGGTCGTGTTGAGTCTTCCCAAATCGGAGGGTACATCGTTGGTTATATCCGAAACCGGTGGAATGGAAATTCCAGAACGGAGTTTGGTGGTGTTGAAGATTCAATAATCAGCGGATTGCATCGATTAGAGATGAAAAAAAAACGGGATGCAAGGAGTAAACGCCCCGGTCTGTAATCATTCCGTGAATTTATACTAGTTCCAATCAGGAACGCATTTTAAGGAAACGTTTCCCATGAAGTTACCGCAGAAAGGGGAACGCCGTCATTGAGCCATAAATAATGCACGGGATGGCCATACCAATCCCCAAACCAAACATCGTCAAGGCCGTCCCGATTGGCGTCGACAATATGAATCATCTCGTTTTGGCCGCCAAAACACCAAATCGTGATTTTTTCTTCCGCCGACAAGAAAAGATACGATTCCGAACCGTAAAACGTTCCATCGCCGCGCCCGAAAACGAGTGTGATGACTCCGCGTTCTCCGTAATCCGTTCCGCCATTTGTGAAAAGGAGGTCGGCCATGTCGTCGCCATTAAAATCCCCCAAAATGGGAGGACTGCCCGCATGGGCGTCCATTTCGCTGACGACCGGTTCTGCGAATTGCCCCTGGCCGTTTCCCTTCCGAAAGCGAATGTCGTTGCCTTCCGCATGTACCAACAGCCAATCGAGATGTCCGTCCCGGTCGAAGTCGTACAAGGCTACTTGTTCAAAGAATTCACCGGCCCAGGAATCGGCTTCTTCATAGGTTCCATTCTCTCGTCCCCAATTCACCGAAACAATCGTACTAGAATCAGAGTTATACGTAGATACTACCCGGTCGGAAATCCCATCCTCGTTGATATCTCCCTCGGCAAGAAAACCGGTTATCGGCCTGGCGTAGGGGGAGAGTGGAGGCATCTCATCGCAGAGCCGAACGCCAATATCAAATCCATCGGCTATTCCGGGTAGGATCAGGTAACCGGATTTCGAGCCTTGGAAATATCCTGCCAAATCCGGATAGCCATCTCGATTCCAATCGACCGGAATACATTCCGTAAACGGCAGCGGGATTTCCCGATTGCCCACAAAACCGCTGTCTCCCAGCGACCCCCAACGCATAATGCTCTTCATCGTATGCTCCCCGGTCAGGACTCCCATTTGCCGGGTTTCGCCGGTTTGGATATCGGTATATTCGAAAAGGGCTTTGGGATAATTCTCTTTATTGCAGGCGATGGTTTCCCTGCGCGGCTGCGCGCCAAAGACATCCATTACTTTTGTCAGTGTCTTATCCAAATCTTGAAAGAACAAAAGATACGGTTCCCCGTTCTCCTCACGCATCCATTGCATATCGTTCGCAAAGAAATAGTCCGGCAAACCGATCCGCGTGTATTCCTCAAATCGGTTCTTTTCCGGATTCCAGGCCGCCAAGGCCACCTCCCATTTCGATATGACTGACGTAGCCAGATGTTTGGCGTCTCGCAAAAAAACCGCCAGGGTTTCCGTAAGGCCATCTCCATCTCGATCGAGAAGATCGATCTGTTGAACCGCCTGGTAGAAGGGTTGATACTCATCTCCCAATTTCTCATACATAAACAATTCTTTTCCGATTCCTGTAGGAATTCCCGATTCAAACACAATCGGATATACGCTGCGTTCCAAAGCAACGAGTGGGTCGGGGATCGCGTCGCCATCCAAATTGCCCTGGCAGACATCGCTCACGTTCTTCTCCACAGCGACTTCTTTAATCGCTCCGATCCCCTCCTTTCCATCGTTTGTGATGATTTGCATTATTCGCCGATCAATCGAGTCGTACGAATCGGGCAGCGTCAACAATTCCAGTTGCCCATCCTGGTTGTAATCGCCGGCCAGGATTTTCATCGGTTTGGAGCCGGGATGCAACGCATTGGGGAAACGGCTTCCCGCTAAAGCCGGAGCAAAAAAAATCCACAGTTCCAGAATCAAAACCACGGAGAGGACTTGCGCGATTCGCAGAATTTGAGAGATCATAGAAAAAATCCTTCAGAATTTTTTATGGTATTATATAATGAATAATATAAGGTATGCTCATTATGAACTTCAATAAAAAAGTTAACTTCCCCTCTATTCCATTGCAGGATATTCTGGAAAACCTGTTCGATTCGGCATATATCGTCGATACGAACAAGAAAATCACCTACTGGAACCGGTCGGCGGAAAAACTAACCGGATTCGGTTCCGATGAGGTTCTTGGACACTGCTGTTCAGATAACATCCTTACCCATATCGATTCTGCCGGAACCTGTCTCTGCAAAACGGGTTGTCCTCTCTCCCATACGCTGAAGGATTTTCAACCACGCGAAGCGGAAGTTTTTCTTCACCACAAAAGCGGAATGCGTATCCCCGTTTCGATTCGCATCTCCCCCATCCATAACGAACAGGGAGAAATTGTCGGGGCCGTAGAATTTTTTCTTGACAACAATCCAAAAATCACTCTCTTGCAACAGATTGAAGAGTTGAAAGAATTGGCATTGATTGATCCGCTGACCCAGCTGGGAAACCGGCGGTATATCGAAATGTGCTTACAAACTCGCCTAGCCGAACTCAACCGAAACGACATCCCCTTCGGAATTCTTTTTATGGATGTGGATAATTTCAAGCGAGTGAACGATACTTACGGCCACGACGTGGGAGATCGCGTTTTATCAATGATTGCCGAGACCCTGCGGCGCAATTCGAGAGCGATGGATATCTACGGACGCCTGGGGGGAGAAGAATTGCTGGGCATCATCCGCGTTCACGACAACCAACAACTCGAAACCCAGGCCGAGCGGATTCGGATGTTGATCGAGAGATCGTACCTGATTCATCACGAGAATACGATCCAAGTAACGGTCTCCATTGGTGCAACAATGGCGGCAAAAGAAGATACGCTCGTATCCCTCATTACGCGAGCCGACAACCTGATGTACGAAAGCAAGCGAACAGGTAAAAACCGGGTAACATTAAAATAAACTCACGGTTTTCCCTCTCTCTCATCAACCTATCGCCCCATCGAAAAGACAGGTTTCTAATCCGTCTTGGTTTCAAAATCGCCATTGAATCATCGCGAAGGGACAATCCCTTACGGTACCCCCTGCACCCTTCCATCCCATAAAAAATTCCTATAAAACCGTATTCCCTCCCAATCTCGCAAATGAACGAACTTTTTTTGTCGTCCTCCTCCCAATATATAGGGAAGTAATTTCCTGGCCAGGAATTCCCGGGACGCGCAATCAGCACCTTTCTCTTTACTCAAGCGGTTCTCATGAGTTTGTGCATCAATTTACACGTTCCATCTTCGAAAAAACCAGTCTTTCCCGGCTTTTTCGAAACGCGCATCGGAACGGTATTATGAAAACCGCGTCAGGCGAGGAAGAGAAAGGGTACCGGCTGTACAGTCCATGCGTCTGCGTCCAACCCCGTTGGGCGCGCCCAACAAAACAAAAAAGAATGGATGAACGAAAAGAAAAGAAGGAAGAGAAAAACCGAGACAAAGATCGATCAATCCAAAAACAGAATCCTTTCATCTTTACCGGTCTGGCCCGGCAGAAAATCCGCCATGGGTCACGGTAATCCTTTTCTCCATCGCAAATACCATTCCCCCCCCAGAAACAGAATCAGCAATACCGCCATCCACCATTTCTCGCCCAAAAAGCGCGACCGCTCTTCCCGGATAGTTTTGGCATCCATCGGCAGGCGCTCGGCCAGCGACCGCCAGGCGGGTTGATTGGCGTATTCGCCGCCCGTCAGCCGCGCCAGTTCCCGCAAATCCTCCGCGTTCTGCCGCAGGTCGTGCAACTCCACTGTGGTGGGATCGACGCGAAACTCGGCGCTGGCGTCCTGCGAAAGCGTGGCGATCCGATACTCGCCCGGTTCCACGGGCGTATAGCGCGCCTCCAAAACGTTCGGTTGGTCGCCGGATGGTACGAGCCACACATTCTCAATTCTCGACGGTCCTTTCACGTTCAGAACCACAGAACTCTCCGTGGCTTCGCCAATACGGCCGCCCGCTCGATAGGTGATCGTTACGGGATCGAACGCCGTATACAAAAATCCGTCGGTTTGAATCTCGCCCGATTGCGATTGCAGACGCGGAGAGGCCTGGTAAAGCGACGTCAGCCAGAACGGCGTCAAAACATTCCTGCCGGTTAATAAATTCCATCGCCAGAACGAATTGCTGCCCATCACTACAATCCGGCCCAATCCATAGCGGTAAAGCGAAACCAACGGCACGATCTCGCTGGTTCCCACCATCCCCGTCAAAAGAACCTGTCCTCCCTCCGATAATGACCGCGCCGCGGCAATGCTGCCCAAGGGCGGTAAATCCAACTCGGGAATCTCCTTCCCCATCGCCAGATACGGCGAATCGGACTCCGGCGAAAATCGCACGAGAGCCGCCTGCCCCATGCGGGGAAACGCGCCGGAGACCGGCGCGGGAAGCGCCTCCCGCAGGGTTGGGGGAAGCATCCCCTCATTGTTCGAACCGGGAATAAAAATAAGGCCGCCGCCATTTTCGGTGTAATTCTTCAGCGCACGAATAAACTCCAGTTGATCGACTGCAAAGGAATAATTATGCAGCACGACCGCTGGCCAGCGCGGGAGTTCCGGCACGAGATCGTCCAGCGTACGATAATCCTCCTCCCCAGCCACCGCTCCGGAATTCTGGCGTTCGATCCACTCCCGATCCCCCAGCCTCGTCAAACCGTTCTCGTGCTGCAGGTATGTCTGAACCAAAAGCGTGGCCTGATCCTCCAACGCGCGTTTGAGATATTTCAATTCCCAATCGGGCGCGGAAGTCAGAATCAACACCCGGTCTTTCGCGTCCCGAATCTGAATCCCCCGCGACAGGATGTTATTGCTTTCGATCCATTCTCCCGGCATCGGATCGGCCTGCAGGGTGAACGTATACGGCCCCGGTTCGAGCGAGGGCAAATCGAACGTCGCGGCGATATCGCTGCCTTCCTTCGGCAACGCAACGCTTTGCTCCTGCTCCAGAATCGGATCGCCCTCCCCCGTCTCGCCGCGAAGCCGGACGGTGAACGCCGTCCCCGGCTCGGCCCCCCGCACCAAAAGATGCCCCCGCAGCTGAATTTGTTCTCCCGAACGGGCTACCGCGGGCAGTTGAATGTTGTCCACGATAATGTCCCGGACGGCAACCACGGTTCCGATGCCGAAGGTATAAAGAGGCAAGCGAAGGCTTCGTGTCGTGGACGCCAGCTGCGCCGCCGCCGCAAGTGGATTCCGTCCCTGATTCCATCGCCCGTCCGTAAACAAAAGCAGACAAGCCGGTTCGTTAGGAACGACCGCTTCCGTAAACCGGTCGATCGCGCTCGCCAGATCGGTATGGGCATAAGCCGGGGTTGCGGATTCCGGCAGCTGCGACGACCAGGCTTCTTGGGTATCGGCGCCGGATCGCGTTTTCGATAACTCGATAAAACGGGTTTGAAAACCCTTCCGCCGCCAGCCGTCGATCAATCCACGATCCTTCAGTTCGCGAAGAACCGTCTCCCAGCGGGAAACTCCGGTTTTACCGGACGAGCCCGGAGGATCGCTGGGATAACTCATGCTTAGGCTATCGTCCAACGCGATATAAAGTGTGGGAGGAGAAATTACATTCGATACCTCGCGGATATGCGGTTGTGTCAATAAATACAGCAATAGAAATAGAAAGCCCGCCCGGCAAGCGCCAAGGCTCCAGCGCATTCCATTCGAAATCGGAGCGTTCAGGCATTGAAAGGAATATATATAGAGTACCAATCCCAGGCTGATTACGGTCAGGACAATCAATCGAAAACTCCTTCGTCTTCATTCCGAATCACGGATATCCTACAAGCAAGTCTAGATTTTCCCGAAAGATGCGCTATATCTACCACTCTGTCCGGATTCCACCTCCGGATTCATCGATTCGAATTTCTTCATAGTAGCCCTCTCCCGGCGGCTTGGGGAGAGCCGGATTGATGAGAAAATATGTTTCGGACTCAATAAATACTCGCGATCTGCGTTATACTGATAAACATGCAGGACGAAAAGCGGAATTCCGTGGATTTGGGCGGCCTGTTCCTCCGCTATCGGGAGGAGGGCGATATGTCCGCCTTTCAATCGCTGATGGAGGCGCTGCATCGGCCATTATTCAATTATCTGCTTCGCCTTCTGCACGACCGCGATAACGCCGAAGACGCCCTGCAGGAAGTCTGGCTCAAAGTCATCCGGGAGCGTGCTTCGTATAACGAACAAGGACATTTCTCCTCCTGGATTTACCGCATCGCTCACAATCATTGCCTGGACTTGTTTCGACGACAAGGACAAATACGGATGGAAGAGAGGATGGATGGAGGAAAAGAAGAGGGAGATATTCTTGAACGAATCGCCGCATCGGAGCCATCGCCCCGGGAATCCCTGAACGAAAAGGAACGATTGGCCCTACTGGAAGACGCCATCGGCCGCTTGCCGGAAGCTATTCGCGAAGTCTATATTC
>CAZFOX010000012.1:0-2842 GCA_964520565.1 uncultured bacterium
CACATCCCGTTTTACGATCCGCCCGCCGGGGCCGGATCCCGCGATACGGCGCACGTCGATATTGCGTTCGGAGGCGATGCGTTGCGCCACCGGCGAGATGCGGACGCGGCCACTGGTTTCTTTTTCTTCGGCCACCGGAACGGCGGCGGGAAGCGTTTCTTTCTGAGGAATGGAAGAATCGGACGCAACGGTTATTGGCGTTTCTTTCTTCTGGGTATCTTTTTTACTCCGGGAGGCTTTTCCGGATTGCGGTTGAATCGTAGCAAGCAACCCGGCGATGTCTTCGCCCGGCTCGCCGAGAATGGCGAGCGCGGCCCCGATAGGAACGTTGGCGTCTTTTTCCGCCAGAATTTTCAATAACGTCCCATCGTCGAAGACCTCGAGTTCCATCGTGGCTTTATCGGTTTCCACTTCCGCGATGGCCTGTCCCGATTCGACCGCATCGCCTTCATTTTTCAACCACGACAGAATCTTGCCGGTTGTCATGGTGTCGCTCAGTTTTGGCATTTCAATGATTGTCGCCACGTTCGAATACCCTCCCGTTACTCTGCCAGATAACAGACTTTTTTGATGGCCTGGATCACTTTTTCGGGCGTCACCATGACGGCATGTTCCAGATTGGTCGCATACGGCCGGGGCAAGTCTTCCGAAGAAACGCGCTCCGGCGGAGCATCCAGTTCGTCGAAGACGTTTTCCGAGATCAGCGCAGAAATCTCCGAAGCCATCGAACACATCGGCCAGGCTTCTGTGACAATCACGACACGATTGGTTTTGGCAATCGAGGCGTAGACCGGCTCCATATCCAGCGGACGCAGTGTCCGAAGGTCGATGATATCGCATTCGATACCGTTGTTTTCTGATACTTTTTTGGCCGCTTCCAGGCAGACGTGAATCATTTTGGAATAAGAAACAAGTGTGCAATCGCTGCCGTCGCGGATTTTGTTAGAGACACCGAGCGGAATCAGATATTCTTCCTCCGGCACTTCTCCTTTCATACCGTACATCACTTCGCTCTCGATAAAACAAACCGGGTTGTCGTCGCGAATGGCCGATTTCAGGAGTCCTTTACCCTCATAAGGTGTAGAGGGCATAACGACTTTCAATCCGGGAATATGCACCAGGAAACTCTCGATGGCCTGGGAATGCTGACAGGCGAGGTTATGCGCCGCCCCGCCCGGCCCTCGGATCACCATCGGGGTTTTTAACTGGCCTCCCGACATGTAACGCATCTTGGCGGCATTGTTCATAATCTGATCGAGGGCGATGATGGCGAAATTGAACGTCATCACCTCGATAATGGGGCGCAAGCCGACGTTGGCGGCTCCCACGCCCAAACCGACGAAACTGTTTTCGGTGATGGGCGAGTCGATCACGCGCCGGGGACCGAAACGGTCCAACATACCTTTGGAGACTTTATAAGCCCCGTTGTAAAGGCCGACTTCTTCTCCCATCAGGAAGATCGTTTCGTCGCGTTCCATCTCTTCGCACATGGCCTGGTTAAGGGCTTCACGGAATTCGATTATCGGCATGGATTGTTCTTCCTTCCCTGACTGTTAGACGTAGAGATCTTCAAAACGGGTTTCTAATCCGGGATCGGGCGCTTCGACGGCGCGTTGTACCGCCTGGTTGACTTCTTCTTTGACTTCCCGATCCACATTTTTGAGATAATCCTCGCCGTAGAGACCTTGTTCGTCGAAATACTGAACCATCCGTGTGATGGGGTCTTTTTTCCGCATTTCATCGACTTCTTCCTTGGTCCGGTAATGGGAATGAACCGGATCGGACATAGAGTGGCCGCGGAAGCGGTAGCAGATGGCGTCGATGAAAGTGGGGCGATTCTCAGCGCGGGCTTTTTCGGCGCAGCGTTTGAACAAGTCGTAGGTCGAGAAAAAATCCATAGCATCCACCGCGTATCCCTCGATGTTGTAAGCGCCTGCCGTCCGGCGAGAGAGTTCCGTCACGGCGCTGGCGCGTTCCAGCGCCGTACCCATCCCATACTGGTTGTTTTCACAGACGTAAATAATAGGCAGATGCCAGAGAGAAGCCATATTCAGCGATTCGTGAAAGGTCCCCTGGTTCATGGCGGCTTCGCCAAAGAAGCACATGGTGATTCGGCCATCCCCCCGGTATTTGGAGGCGAACGCCATTCCCGTTGCGACGGGAATCTGACCGCCGACAATGCCGTGCCCGCCGTAAAAATTCTTCTCGATATCGAAGAAATGCATCGATCCGCCCTTCCCCCGCGCCAGCCCGGCTTCCTTGCCGAACAACTCCGCCGCACAGCGCATGGGATCGGAGCCACGAACCAGCGGATGGGCGTGATCGCGGTAGGATGTGATCATATAATCGTCGGGATGGAGCGCGTGCTGGGCGGCAACCGCTACGGCTTCCTGACCGATATACAGATGGCAGAATCCGCCGATCTTGCCCTGCTGATACATTTGGGCCATGCGCTCCTCAAAACGGCGGATGAGGAGCATCTCCCGGTAGGCTTGTAAGAGTTCTTCCTTGGGCAGAGAAGAGACGCTTTGGGGGGCGATGGAAGTTTTTACCATTATTTTCTGTCTCCTGTGGAGAAAAGGGTCTCCTCAGACAAAATAAAGACTCCATTGTACAGAAATACGAGGGAAATAATTTTTCTTGACACCGTTTGCCATTTTATTATGATAACCAAATCGCTAGAAGATTACACGGTGACATTTCTTCTTTTCTGTGGAATCATCATTATTGGGATAGAATCTCTGGATGCACGAGTTCCATCCGGTTGAGGGATATTGTATGCCTGCTTCTCCTTTCGTCCACCTTCACGTTCATTCCGAATACAGCCTCCTGGATGGCGCCT
>CAZFOX010000012.1:2852-19813 GCA_964520565.1 uncultured bacterium
TGCCGGATTAAGGATTTATTGCATCGCACGAAGGAATTAGGGATGACCCACATCGCGTTGACCGATCACGGCGTGATGCATGGTTCCCTGGAGTTTTACCAAAAAGCCGTTGCCGAAGGATTGCATCCTATCCTGGGTGTGGAATCGTATGTCACATCCGGTTCGCGTTTCGATCGCAAAGGGGGGAAAAGCGACGCCGGGATCGACGATTTAAGCGACCGCTCGGCGTTTCATATCGTGTTACTGGCTAAAAATGAAGAAGGATATCAAAACTTGATGCGCCTTTCTTCTCTGGCGCAATTGGAGGGATTTTATTACAAACCCCGCATCGACCACCAAGTGTTACAGGAATACTCGAAGGGATTGATCGGGCTTTCGGCATGCCTCAAGGGCGAAATCCCCAATGCGCTCTTGGATGGCAATTATAAAGAGGCTAAGTCGATAGCCGAAGAGTACTTACGAATCTTTGGCGAGGGAAATTTCTTTCTGGAAGTCCAAGGTAATGGAATGCCGGAGCAACATAAAGTGAACGAAGGGATGAGAACTCTATCGCAAGATTTGTCCATCCCCCTAGTGGCTACCGCCGACGTTCACTACCTCCGTCCCGAAGACGCCAAGACCCAGGATTGCCTGATCTGTATCGGAACCAAAAAAACGCTCAACGATCCCAGCCGCTTGAAGATATCCACCCGGGAACTGTATCTGAAAACGCAAGATCAGATGATTCAAAGCCTTCCGGATTTTAAGGATGCCGTGCATAACACTTGGATGGTTGCCGAACAATGCCAAGTCGAGTTGAAATACGATGGCAAAAAGTTGCATATGCCCAACTACGAGATTCCCGCGGGTGAAAAATCCCACGTCGATTACTTGCGCAAATTGGTCGATCAGGGAGCCAGAGAGCGGTATGGCGAAATAACACCGGAAATCAGGGAACGGCTCGATACAGAACTGGAAGTTATTATTGGACAAGACTTTACAGGATACTTTTTGATCGTCTGGGATTTTATCCATTTCGCCCGCCGCCAGAATATTGCAGTTGGGCCGGGACGCGGATCGGCTGCCGGATCGGTTGTGGCTTATTGCCTGTATATCACCGATATCGATCCCCTCCAGCATGGATTGCTGTTTGAACGGTTTCTCAATCCCGAACGGATATCGCCGCCCGATATCGACACCGACTTCTCCGATCAGCGCCGCGATGAAGTAATTCGCTATACCTACGAGAAATATGGCAAAGACCGGGTCGCCCAGATTGCCACATTCGGCACGATCGGCGCGAAAAATGCCGTGCGCGATGTTGCCCGCGTTCTGGGATTACCCGCCTCGGAAGGGGATCGAATCTCCAAATTGATCCCAGATGGGCTGGGTGTAACCTTGCAGCAGGCTCTCGACGACGTTCCGGAACTACGCCGTATCCGCGACCAGGACGAGATTCATAAGGAGTTGTTTCAACATGCCTTGGCGGTGGAAGGCATGGTGCGGCAAACTTCCACGCACGCGGCTGGCATTATCATCGCTCCAGACGATTTATGTAAGTTCACACCCCTCATGCGTGGTGCCAACAAAGAAGAGGATGTCTCGACCCAGTACGAAATGAAGGTACTGGAAACCATCGGGCTTCTTAAGATGGACTTCCTGGGGTTGAAAAACCTTTCGGTAATCGATGGCGCCGTGGAAACGATTCACAAGCGATACGATCCCCACTTCGATATCCGCGCCATCCCGTTGGATGATAAAAAGACCTTCGAACTGCTTGGCCGTGCCAAGACCAACGGCGTGTTCCAACTGGAATCGACAGGGATGAAGGAAATCCTGCGCCAGTTGGAACCGGAGTCCTTCAGCGATATCGTGGCGCTCCTGGCGTTGTATCGTCCCGGCCCGCTGGGCAGCGGCATGGTGGACGATTTCATCCGCCGCAAGAAAGGGGAAGCGGCGATCGTCTATGATCATCCTTCCCTGGAACCGATCCTGAAAGAGACGTACGGAATCATTCTCTACCAGGAACAGGTGATGAAAATCGCCAACGTCATCGCCGGTTTTTCTCTCGGACAGGCCGATCTGATGCGCCGGGCGATGGGGAAAAAGAACGAAAAAATCCTAGTGGAGATGGAACAGGATTTTTATGAAGGGGCTAAAAAGAACGGCGTCGACAAAACCATTGCGCAACGCCTGTGGAGCTTGATTTTCAAATTCGCCGGATATGGTTTCAACAAATCGCACAGCGCCGCCTATGCCATTATCACTTATCGGACTGCGTATCTCAAAGCACATTATCCCGACGCGTTTCTCGCCTCTCTGCTGACCACCGATATGAGCGACACCAATAAGGTGGTCAAGTACGTCCAGGACTGCAAGGATCACGGGATTGCGGTTCTCCCGCCCGATATCAATCAATCCAACGAGGATTTCACGGTAACCGATGAAGGAATCCGGTTCGGCCTGGCGGCCATCAAAAGCGTGGGGGCGGTGGCCGTGCGCGGAATCATCCGCGAGCGTGAAAAAAACGGATTGTATAAATCCTTATTCGATTTCTGCAAACGGGCGGAACCGAAAATCCTCAACAAGTCGCTGGTGGAAGGACTGATTCGCGCGGGCACGTTCGATTCATTCGGTTTCACTCATGCAGCCCTGTTGGATGCGTATCCCCAGGCAATCGAGCGGGCGCAGGGCATTCTCCGCGACCGCGCGGTCGGCCAGGATTCCCTTTTCGGCGATATGGAGGACGAGGCCGGAGCGGACGACGACGTCCTGTTGAACCTGCCCGAATTCAGCCGCAGCGATATTTTGAAGGATGAGAAGAAATATCTGGGAATCTATATAACCGGCCATCCCCTCAACGAGTATGAAACGGAACTGGAAGTATTTGCCTCCGATCAGGCCGGCGATCTGATCGAGCAGAAGGAACTGGGGAAGGTGCGCATCGCCGGAATCGTAACCGAAGTGAAAAAGAAGAAGATCAAAAGCGGCGACCGCATGGGGCTGATCATGCTCGAAGACAAAAGCGGAACCGTCGAAGTGGCGATCATGCCCGACCTGCTGGAGAAAAAAGAGTCCCTTCTGATTGAAGAATCCCTTCTCGTCGTCGAAGGCCAGGCCAATCACCGCGGCGACCAGATTTCTGTCCGCGCCGACCGGATCTTCACGTTCGAAGAAGCCTGGCAGCAATACATCCGCGAAATGCACGTATCGTTCTCAACCGAGAATTTCGATGAAGAAAACCTCTTGCGCCTGAAAGGGCAGATTTTATACACCCCCGGCGAGAGCGAAGTAATTCTGCATATCCACGCGGCGGATGTCGGCGTGGTGGATTACAAACTGGAATCGAAAGTCCGTCCCAGTTTGCAATTAAAACTGGCGATTGAAGACCTGCTCTCCAAAGGCTCGGTCTCTTTCAAGGGATTCAATGGCTCTAACCCGGTAGGGCGTAGCAAAAACGGCCGGGGATCGAACGGCCGGGGAGCCGGGGGCAATTACCGGTACTCCTGAATCATAAGTTTGGGCGACTAGTAATAAAGCGCTTCACCCTGCTTGTAACATTACGGTTGCATCCATGAAGCGAATCTATTCTATTTTTGTAACCTTTATCATTCTTCAGGGCTGTGCCAGAAATCCTGAATCCCAGGGTATCGTTCACGCTGTTATTTTTCACGAAATATCCCCCACTCATTTGCATGGCCCATGCGTTTCGCCCGATTATTTCCGGGATGTCCTGCAGATGATTCGAATCGGGGGAAAAAAAACTGGGGCCGTATCGGATATTCTTCATTTTCTGGAAGACCGGCGGATCCCTCCTGAAGGCGGTATCGTATTGACGTTTGACGACGGATGGGCGGGTGTCCATGAATATGCCCTTCCCTTGCTTCGGGAATATCAAATGTGTGCCACACTGTTTGCCACAACCGATTCCATCGATGAAGGACCGCCCCGTTATTGCAGCTGGGACGATTTGCAGGAACTGTCTGCTTCTGGTTTATTCGAGATTTATTCCCATAGTGTAACCCATGCCGATTTTAAGGAAATAGACGATTCCGCCTTGCAGAACGAAATGGTTCGTTCGTTGGAAATATTGAAAAAGCATGGATTTCCCTCAGCAGATTGCATCGCGTATCCTTTTGGCCATTGCGACAAACGCATTCAAAAGTGGACGAAACGATGCGGCTACCGAGCGGGATTCGTTGCGGGAAGCGCGGCGGCTATTGAATGGAATTCGAACCGGTATTCCTTGGCGCGTACCACAATTTGCCAACTGTTCGATCAGGAATTGGTCTGTCGAAAACTGGGACTGGATTTCCCGGCAATTCGCCGGGATTTGGCGATCTACGACGAAGAAGAAGGAACCTGGAATTCTCCCTGGGATCATGTGCAGAGCGATCCCAATATTCCGCACGGCTTATATGGCCGATCGTATTTAATCACTCAAGCCGAAGAGGCCCGGTGGTGGATCGATTTTCCGATTGAAAATCCCGGGCAGTATTCATTATCGTTATGGACTCCGGTGGAAATTGATGATGGGGTGGTGGAACTCAGCGAGACCGGTTTTTGGCAAATTTTTCAAGCGAATGGGCTATCGATCGCGAAAGACGATCTTCCCCTGCGTACCCAAAACGGATGGACGGAGTTTTACAGAACCAATTTTTTACGCGGAACTTATCGGCTAGTATTGATTCCCAAATTAGATAGATGTAAAACATTTCTTATTGATGCGCTGAAGATCGAGTGTATCTCTGTGAAATAATATGTATTCTGTTTATCAGGGGTAGTTTGATGAATTGGATCAAAATGGAGTGTCCGTTTTGTCACCAACGTATTCCCATCCATTCCGTTACTTGCCCGGATTGCCGCGCAACGATTCCGCACGAATGCGGTGAGAAAGAACGCCAGAAAGCGATCCTGACCGCGTTGGTGGCCGTGGGATTTGTAATTGTCGGTTGTATCTTTGGATTGATTTACCTCATTCTTCAATTCGTGAACGGTTGATCGCAAACTGGCTGGTTGTACGCCGGAAATATCTACGAACTCCCGGTGCCCAACCGAAACCGGTTGGGATGCACAAAACGAATGTGGAACCGGGGCGGCATGGCGATTGCCTGCAACACGCCGTCGCGTTGCAGAACCAGAATCGTATCCGCCTCCGGCAGGGGGGCAACGGCAATGCTGCCCAGTTTGCGGAACCACGTGCTTTGGCTGGGATCGAACTGAAGGACAGAATCGATGGGCATGGGAATCGATCCCGTGACGGCGGCGATTTCACCAGCGGCCATACCGGTCGGGGAAAACGAGGGAACGGGGATAAACAGAACGCGGCCGGTTTGTTCCAGCATCAGGAGAGAAGAAAGCGGTTCCCAATATCCCAGGTCGGCGGCTACCTGCCGGTTGGGATTGTAATATCCGAGCAACCGTTTCTCCAGCGGGCTTCCTTGAGGCAAGGGATTATTTGCCCGCCAATGAATGCCGTTCGCTTTATCCAGAACGAAAAACGAATTGTCCTCTCCGCCGGGGAAGAAGGCCTGGGCGATATCGGATTCGCCCCACAAAGGCGGATGCACTTCGACAGGCCACTGCCAGGAGAGACTGGCGGGATCGAACGAATAGCGCTCAATTCGTCCATTGCCGTCCAACGTCCAAAAAGCCGCGCCATCATCCTCGATAAGCAGATCCTTCCAGACGCGTTCGTGGGACAGGACGATCGCGGCGGTCTTTTTCTTGTCCTGCCAGATTTCTATTGTTCCTTTGGCATCGAGAATAGCGAGGGTTTGGGTGCGTTCGGCGATGGCCATTGCCGCAGGATTGGCGGTAGTCTGGATGGATTCAATCCCTTGAAGACCGATGCACAATAATCGGCCTTGGGACGTCAATATCCAGTATGAAGACCGTTCGGGAAGAACGGCAAAATCGATGGCGTATTCTTCCTCATTCAATTGCAGGCTGCATCCATAACAGGATGTGAATAAAAACAAATTTTTCTGTAATGCAGGATGGTTAAGAAAGGCTCTCGCCAATCGGTCTTTGCCGGTGTGATGCCACATCCCCCGATGATACCGGACGGCGTCTGCCCATCCCTGCTCTTCAAATAACCGCACCGTTTGATCGAGAATTCCTTGGATTGCCAGTCCGGTGTATCCATGCCGAAGCGCCTTTTCCGTGGCGATTTGAGAGGATAATTGCGCCATTTCATTCGTATCCAATTGGGACCGAATCGCAAAATACCAGTATCCGTGAACGATCAGCACGAATCCGGTCAATAGAGGAGTAAGCCATATCCAGAATTCCCGGCGGGTTTCCATGTCGTTATAGGCGATAGAGCGAGGATAGGCGGTGAGAAAACCTACGGCCGCCCAGGTCAGCGATGTACCCCAGGTCGAAACGTGCGGCTGATGAAGAAAATGTCCCAGAAGATGAAATAAAGGTATTGCAAGGCCTCCTAAAACCAGCACGAATCCACAGGCGTATAAGGGGGATGGCCAACCTGCGGGAGATTCAGTCGATTTTCTTTGCCAAAGGTATAATGCATAGCCCAGTATCCCGAACCAGATGACCACGATTCCAAGAGGATGAATTACAGGGAATAAAAAAAGCCCTAACGCACAGAGGGAGGAAGAGAGAGTCAGAAAACTCAGAATGGGGATCAAGCCGTTCAATTCGGCGTAGCGCTTATACCGAGAAAGCAAAAACAGGGAACACCAAAGCGCGATGAATCCCTTGCTCCATAGCCAATTGGAGGATGCTGCCCAGGCTCCCAGAATCAAGATCGCGATTTGAATCATGAGAAAGAATCATCCTTTCTCTCTGCCTCTCCCGAGATGGAAAGACGGGAGAGCCGATCGCCGAGCGTTATCAGAGTAATCCACGCCAGGGGTATGTTCCCACTCAGCAAAGGATCCTGGAATAGACAAACCGTTAAAAAGGCCAGCAGACCGGCCGAAAAAAGAAGGCGCTCGAAATGATCGCATTGCTGAATTGAATCCCACGCCGTTTTGATCATCCATAAAAGAAGGAAAAGCCCCGCTAATCCCGTCCCGATCAGCCATGCCAAGTAGGTATTATGCGGCCCCCAGGCGCGATTCAATAAAGGGGCATTAGGTGTGGAGGCGATCCAGTCTCCGAACCGGTATGTCGAAACCGGCCCCAATCCAACGCCGAAAGGAGAAAGGCCGGAGATTTCAGAGGTCAAATAACCGTACCAGATCAAAGGGCGATTGACCCGGTTTGGATCGGGGATTTCTTCTCCGACGGCGTACAATCGAGTAATCAATTGAGGCGTCAGAAAAAGAGCGCCCACTAAAGCGGCAACGCACACCACTCCCACAATGCGGCGGATTTTCGGCGTACCCATCTTCATGGCTGCGATAGCCCAGACGGCCATCCCAAGCAATGCCGTTCTGGATTGAGAGAGAATAGCCGCGAATAATAAAAGCCCGGCTCCGAACACCATCCAGAACGCGTATACCTTATTTTTATTGCGATAGATCAGCCAAAAGAGAAGCGTTAATCCGAGAATGGCATAACAACCCAGTTCGTTGGGATGGTTAAACGTTCCACTAAGCCGAACGATTTCGGAGGAATTCCGAGACACTAAATATTGTTTGACGGCCACGCTGCCCAGATAGAGGTTGCCGATCACGAATCCCGCCGCAGGAATGAAAACAAGCCGGGGAGTCCAGGGAATATCGATCAGGAGGAAAAAGAAACCCAGGTAAAACAATATTTCCAAAGAATCGGCCAGCGCTTGCCAGGCGTTCGGAGAGGCAATGCCGGTAATCAGCGAATAGAAGAACAACGCCAGCAAAGGCAGAGAGAGGCGGCTGGAGGGCGTGGAAGGTTGGTTCCGTTTCCGGCGGGCGATCATCCAGGCCAGAAAGGGGATAGGAACGAGTTTGAACGCATCGTAACCGGTCGTCAGCGATAATCCGAATAGATTCAAATGAAAACGGCCTGCGGGAATAAAAAAGAACAGCAGCGCCAGAGTATATACAGCAATCAGAAGAAATAATGAGTTCCGTTCGGTTGGGGACGATTGCGTATCGATCATCGATTCATTCTTTCAGCATGATTGAAAGAGTTCACACTCTTCCGGTTGTAACGGATTATTTTCGCTCCCGTGAATCTTGCCCCAGAGAAATGATTTTGTCACCCTCTGAAAGAAGAAGCGCCTCCATTACAATATAAGGGCGATGAATGGAGATACTCAATCCAATCCAGCGGAATCTGCATTACGGACTGTCCGCATAACCGGCCTGGACAAAAAAGGGCAGGGGTGGGGAGACACGCATACCGGCGGCCGTCTCAAGGTTCCCTACACCATTCCCGGCGAGCTCGTGGAAGCGCGAAAAATGCGCCGCCACGAAGGGTGTTTACTGCGTGTGATCGAACCTTCTCTCTCCCGGGTTGAACCGGCCTGCCGTCATTTCGGCTCGTGCGGCGGTTGCAGCTGGCAACATATGGATTATGAAGAGCAATTGCACTGGAAAAGCGCCCGGGTATCCCGGAAATTTGCGGAAAATCAACTCCTGGCTGCGCAAGAAGCGCTCTCTATCGAATCCGCCTCGCCTTATGAATACCGGAGCCGGATGGATTTTCTATGGTGGTATAATGGCGATTTCGGCCTTCGCCAGCGGGGGAAATGGTATTCGGCTGTGAATCTGGAAGAATGCCGATTGTTTCCCCAGCCGGTGATGAACGTGGCTCTAGAAGTTAACCGGCGCGTTCACGCCTTGTGCCTGCCGTTTCGAGACAGCAAATGCCGAACGCCGGGCTTACGGTATCTGATCGTTCGCCGGGGAGCCGGGACAAGCGAGATCATGCTGTCCTTTGTAACCGATCCGATGGTTCTTCCCGGGGTGTTATGGGAAGGATTGGAAGGCGTGGTCAGCGTCTATCAATTGATCAATGACAATCTGGAAAACGACCTTTCGGATGGCGAGCCGGTTCATCTTTGGGGCGAGCCGTTCTATCGCGAAAAAATAAACGGGCGGTTATTCCAGGTCGGGCCGCGCTCGTTTTTTCAACCCAATCCCGTTGTGGCGGAACGGATGGTGGATTACGTCCAGGAAATCGCCGCCACGATCGACCCCCAAAGCGGTCTGATCGATCTGTATTGCGGGATCGGCTTGTTTGCCATCTCTCTGGTAGAGTATTTCGAGCGCATCATGGGCGTGGAAAACTCTGCCGAGGCCGTAGCGCTAGCCAAATCGAATGCATACGGATTGCCGATCCGGTTCGCCTGCGTGGATGCGGAAAAATGGAACTGGCCCGAGCGATCGGATTTCGATACGCTCCTCGTCGATCCTCCCCGTACCGGCCTGCAGGCCGGCGTTCTTGACCGGCTTCAGATAAAACCGTTTTCGAATCTCATATATGTTTCCTGCAATCCCAGCCGGGGTGTGGAAGATATTGCCGTTTTGCGCGATACCTATGAAATTCTCTCCGTAAAACTCTTCGATCAATTTCCCCAAACTCCCCATGTCGAAATGATCGCCCATCTTCGGAAGAAGGCTTAATTTTTCTTCCGATCTGTGCGATGGTTATTCCTTAATTCTATCAAGAAGGAGTGAGGAAAATGACCGATCGATTGAAAACAAACAAACTGAGTTGGGTGGTTTTGGCCGGATTTGCATTCGTTTTGATTTCCAGCGCGGCTTTCGGGCAGGATACTGCCGTTATGCTCAACGGTCTGGCGACCAAACACGAAGGCGTCACGAAGCGGATATCCAGTTTCGACAAGACCGGCGGCAACGGCGATTGCATGCCCATCGAGCCGGGAACCACCGGTGTGGTAGCCGAGATTGACGGGCCGGGAATTATCAAGCACATCTGGATCACCATCTCCCATCCCGATAAAAACTATCGCCGCATGCTGATTCTGCGTATGTACTGGGACGGCGAGGCAACCCCCAGTGTCGAAGCGCCCATCGGCGATTTCTTCGGGCAGGGATGGGGCGAAGAATATACCAATAATTCGCTGCCCCTCACAGCCGGACCCGCGGGAGGCAAAGGACTGAATTGCTATTTCCCCATGCCGTTCGCCAAACACGCGAAAATCACGGTCGAAAACCAGTCGGATCAGCGCTGCAACGCTCTGTATTTCTTCGTCGATTACGAAGTGCATAAAAAATTGCCCAAGAATCAGTATTACTTTCACGCCTGGTATAACCAGGAATTAACCGAGCCGATGAAAGGCGATGAAAACGAATGGAACGCCCTGCGCGAACCGGCGGATATCAACCCCTCCGATACGGAGAATTACCTCATCCTGGATGCGGAAGGCGAAGGGCATTACGTCGGCGTGAACTACTATGTGAATTGCCCCTCCCCGATGTGGTACGGCGAAGGGGACGATATGTGGCGGGTCGACGGCGAGGACTGGCCGCTTTCGCTGCATGGAACGGGAACCGAGGATTATTTCAATTCATCCTGGTGCCCCAAAGAAGTCTTCATGCATCCCTACTATGGATATCCGCGGGTGAATAATAACATCGGCTGGCTGGGACGAACCCACTGCTACCGTTTCCATATCCAGGACCCGATTATCTTCAAAAAATCGCTGCGCGGTTCTATCGAACACGGCCACGCCAATAACATGATCGAAGAGATCGCCTCGGTCGCGTATTGGTATCAAAAGGAACCTCATAGACCGTTCCCGGCTCTAGCCGCCGCCAAGGATCGCCTCCCCCGTCCGGAAATCGGAGTGATGGATATCCATCGCTGGCGCGCCGCCTGGCGGGAAAAGATGGGGAATGACGTGTTGTGGGGGAATGAAAAATAAGGATTCGGGATGTTGTTACATAAGCACTATATTGCGAGATCAAGCATTGATTTCGTAAGCGATATCGAATCAATAGGTAACGGGAATCCTGACTATGCCGGATGCTTATTTTCTCAAGTTCCCGACCTTATCAGTCGATATTCTATAGTGCAGCGCCCCAAAGGAGGTACGGGATTATGTTCAACTCGTTTGATGTACTAAACAGGGACATGCCCGTAACCATGGCTCAGCAGACCGCCCATGTGGGCGATGCAAACAAATACGAGGGAAAAGACAATCCCGGCGTCCCCTGGTATTACCGCCGCAAGGAACAGAAAAAAGAAGAAAAGAAAAAAGAGCCCCCCAAAAGCGATCACAAAGTCGATTTAGTAGCTTGAGGCAAGGGGCAGAAAATAGACTGCATGGATATGATTAGAGGCGTGGCAGGCCAGAATGGTTTGCCACGCCTCTTTCTTTGTTTTCCTCATTCATTTCACTTTACGTTTCATTTGAGAACTCACTCTCCAGAACCGACATGGTGACGATATCGTGGTACCGGTTCTGAGAGAAAAAGGCCTCCCGTAACCTTCCTTCTTCCGTAAAACCTAATTTCTCGTACATCTGAATCGCCTTCTGATTGAAGGCGAAAACATTCAAATATATCCGGTGCAGGTTCAACTCGTGGAATCCAAACCGCATTAGCGCCCGGAACGCATCTTTTCCGTACCCTTTTCCCTGCTGGGCCGGATCGAGATAGAGGCCGATCTCTGCCTGCCGGTTTTTGTGATCCAGATTCTTCAGCAGCGTATAACCCACCTGGGCCTGTTCTTCGTTTTCCACAATGAAAACGATCGTCCCCGAATCGCCGCTGTAATTTTGATACCAGCGCCGCTGCCCGGCTTCGGAAAGAGGCAGATCGGAAAAATGAAACTTCATCAGGTCGGGATGATTCCGCCAGACGCGCAGGTGTTCGATATCCCGGTCTTCCAGGGCGCGCAATATGATTTTCTCTCCGCGTATCATGGTAGGCTCCTTTCCCGCCGCCGCGCTGTCAGATGGTTTCCCCAAACGCGAGCACCGCGCCGATCACCCGTTCGATCTCTTCTTCGGTCATATCCGGAAACATGGGCAGGCTGAGAATGCGCTTCCAGATTTCCTCGGCGATCGGGCATTGCGCGTTCAGGTTCGCATAATAAGGATGCATGTGTAAAGGATAGTAATGCACTCCGGGAGCGATTTGGCGTTGTTTGAGATGGGCGATGAGCCGGTCGCGTTCGGGAACCTTGATGTGATAGATATGCCAGGACGATTGAACGTCCCGGTGCTCGGGCGGCGTTTCGATCCACGAGGCGGAGGCGAACGCCTGGTTGTAGCGTTCCACAATGGCGCGCCGTTTCTGGTTGTTTTCTTTCAGACGCTTCAGCTGCACGATTCCGATCGCCGCCGAGATGTCGTGCATGTGGTATTTATAACCCAGCTCGTTCACCCAATATTGCCAGGCGTAGACGCGCTCGCGCGCCGACCGGATGTAGGTGTCTTTGGAGATCCCCATCCAACGCATCTCGCGCAGTTTACGCGCCCAGGTGGCGTTATTGGTCGAAATGGCGCCCCCCTCGCCGCAGGTCAGATTTTTCACGGCGTGGAACGACAGGCAGGTCATCGGCGATAGTCCTCCGATGAGTTGCCCTTTATACGACGCGCCGCAGGCGTGCGCCGCGTCCTCGATCAGGGTGATTTTCCGGTCGCCGATCGCGTCGCGCAGCCCGTCCATGTCGCAGGGATGGCCGCCGTAATGAACGGGAAGGATGGCCCTCGTGCGCGGCGTGATTTTCCGCCGCACGTCGTCCACGCTGATGCAGAGCGTGTCTTCGTCCACGTCGGCGAACACCGCCTGCGCGCCGCAATACCCGGCTACGTGCGCGGTGGAGATAAACGTGATAGTCGGGACGATCACTTCGTCGCCGGGTTGCAGATCGAGTAGTTGCACGGCCAGATGCAGCGCCGCCGTGCCTGAATTAAGGGCGATCACGTGATCAACGCCGAAATACTTCGCCAGATCGTTTTCGAACTGCTCCGTGACCGGCCCCAATCCCAGCCAGCCCGACCGCATCACGTCGGCCACCGCATCGATCTCCGCCTGGGTAATTGAAGGGCGGAAAACGGGGATTTGGGGAAGATAACCTCGTTTTTTGGGGGATTTATTTTTACCCATGATCGTTCCTCATTTAGTATCAATACATTGTGATAGGGATTTGGTAAAATTTTCTAAAAAGTGATGGAATGAGGTTTCATTTTTCTCAGCGCGATATAGATTCATTTCCCGAACAATATCGGAAGCATATTCCGCTCCTCCAAACAGGATGGGATTTCCTCCAGCACGAATCTCTTCGATAAATTTTCGCTTGTACAATTCGCGGTTGCATTTCGTTTTTCCCATCTGGCAATCGGCACCAGTGATTTTTTGAAAAGATTCTGGATCGGCCATGAACCATCTTTCATCATGAGGATTCGGGCAAGCAATGGCATAATAGGGGAAAACTTGTTTGTGAATAGCCCCGTCAATTTCTTTGTAGACTTGACTGTACGGCGAACAATTCGAGTCCCGTACAACGACCAGTAAGTCAGGTTTTTCGAGCAGGACTTGGCCTTTTTGAACGGCTTTCTGATAGGCGGCGAATTCATTCATCATTTGGGGATGTCCGCCTTTCGCTGAAATGACTTTCAAGGACAACGATAAATTACGTTTGGCGCACACTCGATGAACGAGAGCGCGGACGAACTGTTCGTGCGCGTAATCCTCCGCGAAAATATCGATTCGAACGGGATCACCCATCGATCAGTCCTCGGCGTACGAGACCTTCAAACCAACCATCTTCGTCCCGGCTGGTTAACGCTTCTCGAATTTCATGATCTTCAAACAGAGGTCCCGTTGGGTGAAAAGGAATGCAAACTGTATTTCCCATTTCTTTCCGGACAACGAGAATGGAAATATCGTGGGGATTCTGATTCATGAATTTCAGGATTTGTTGACAGAAAATCGGAGAGTGCGTCGTGATAATTACTTGTTGGTTATTCTCTAAAGATAACGAATGAAACAACTGAGCGATCAATTCCAAACGGCGGGGATGAACGCCGTTTTCAGGTTCTTCAAAAGCGATCAGAGTGCCAGGCCAGGGATTCGCCACAATGGCGCACAACGCCAACACGCGCAGAGTCCCTTCCGATATAATGCGGGATGAGAATGTGATTCCTTCCTGAACGACCTGCAGATCGAGAGTTCCTCTCTTTTCATCCAAATCGATATGTAAGGATTCAACCGAGGGAATTAGAGAATGAAGAGCGCGCCGAATGGCGTCAAAATACGGCTTTTTTTGTAGACGCAAGCGATAAAGGAATGGCGTTAAATTTTCTCCCAATGGTCCAATATCTGTCACCTCACGGGGCGGGGCAGCCATCCGCATCGCAACGCGGGGATCGAGATAGTAGCTTCGAAAATTGACTAATTCTTTACGCGTTCGTTCAATGGATGAATATTCCAACCCCGAAAAACGCGCGTCTGAGAGTTGGGTATGGTTGAGTCCGGCTGCTTCCGTTCGGGGATGAGCGGGTTTGCTTTTTCTCCGAATGAAAATTTGCCTATCGTTTGATTCAATAAGTGGTTTTCCCTTTAGAACGCCACTTTTTGAGAGTTTTGCCAAATATTCATTAACGATAGATAGAGAACCCGATCGGGGATGGATGCAGGCAGTGATGGAGTATTGATATTCCTCATGAGACTTGCTGCCTGAAGACATTTCGATTGTCGCATCCAGGCTCAATTGCGCCGATTCTTTTTCGAGTAATGCGGGTAATCCATTTTGGGGGAAAGAAAAAAACTCGATGGGGTGGCCACGGATGGGACCTGACAGAGCTTCTTCAATAGTTCTTTCGCTCGCAGTTCGCGATAGAACCTGGATGGCGTCAAGAATATTCGATTTTCCCGCTGCATTGGTTCCGAATAATACAGTCAGCTTTGGAAAGGAGACTTCGATATCGTGCAAGGATTTGAATCCCTGAATGCGCAATCTCTTCAGCATTCGAGTTACTCCATTCCTCGAATAATTCAATCCATTTCCCCCATCAAACAATAAAGAATAGAATAACTTATTACAAAAAGATAGATTCTATCAAGGCGATTCTGCGAGTTTATCTCTCAGAATACGTTTGGAGCCTTGATAGAATTTGCAAATACCTGAATTTCAAATATCTTTGGCTAGGTTTTTTCCCATTTCTTGATCGCTTTCACTTTAAAGAACAACGGGCGTTCTTAGAATAAAATGACTTGACCGCTATTCCAGGGAACAATCGAGCCCCCCATGCGCGAAGAGTATTACGCTCAATATTATGAATTCGAAAACCACAGCTGGTGGTTTGTCAGCCGCCGGAAGATTCTTCGCGCGTTACTGAGAAAATTTCTGCCCCCAACCGATTCCACGCGCTCCATTCTCGACGCCGGCTGTGGAACCGGCATCAACCTCGCCCTTCTTTCCGAGTTTGGATCGGTGCTCGGCGTGGATCGTTCCGAGGAAGCGATTCGGTTTTGCCACCTGCGCCAGGCAACCAACGTGCGCCAGGCGGAACTCGAGGCGCTTCCATACGGCGAGGCAACTTTTGACCTGGTGACCGCTCTCGACGTGCTGGAGCATATCCCCAACGACGGCCAAGCCCTGGGAGAGATCGCCCGCGTCTGCCGTCCGGGGGGATACGTATTGATCACCGTGCCGGTTTTCCCTTCTCTCTGGTGCGAGCACGACGAGATCAATCATCACGTCCGCCGGTACGAACCCCGCCGGATTCGGGAATTGATCGCGGAAAACGGCCTCTCAATCGTGCATCAGTCGTTCATGAACGCCTGGCTGCTCCCGGCGGCGTTGCTCTGGCGCTGGCGCAAACAGGTCATCCGGCTTTTCGCCCGCAACGAAGACCTGGCGCGGGCCGATAATATGCACCACTACCGCTGGATCAATTCTCTCCTCACGGCGATATTCTCCAGCGAAGCGCCCTTCGTCGCCAGCGTTGGATTGCCCATCGGGCTGTCGCTGGCGATATTGGCGAGGAAAAAATCTTGACATTGTATCCCGGCGAACGTAAACTTAACTGAACATTTGTTCTATGAATCCTGCTTGAGGTTGGGTTGAGATGGATCCGGTTGAATCCGTGCTTGAATCGTTCCGCGGCGATCCCCGCTTTCGCGCCAATATCACCTTTTGGCATACCGTGAATCCCGAACCGGCTACCTATGGCGAATGGCCGGAGGGATTCTCTCCCGATCTGGTTACCGTGCTTCGGCGGCGCGGCATCGAACGTCTCTACAGCCATCAGGCGGAAGCCGTGCGTTCGGTGTTGCAGGACGAAAACGTCATCGTCGTGACTCCCACCGCCTCCGGCAAAACGATGTGCTACAACCTCCCGGTGTTGCATCATCTGACCCAAGTGAATCCGGAAGCGCGCGCGCTGTACCTGTTCCCCACCAAGGCGCTGTCGCAGGATCAGGTGCTGGAAGCGCGAGAATTGGCGGGCGAACTTCATTGCGATCTCAAGATTCACACCTTCGACGGCGATACCCCCGCGACCGCCCGCCGCGCTATCCGCAATTCCGGGCATATCGTGGTGACCAATCCCGACATGCTGCATACCGGCATACTGCCCCATCACACGCTTTGGATACGCCTGTTCGAAAACCTGAAGTACATCGTAGTGGATGAAGTGCATCATTACCGGGGCGTGTTCGGCAGCCATCTCGCCAACCTCATGCGCCGGTTGCGGCGTATTTGCAAGTTTTACGGCGCGAAGCCGCAATTCATCTGCTGTTCGGCCACCATCGCTAACCCCCGGGAACTCTCCGAAAAATTGTTCGGTGTCCCCTTTCGCCTGATCGACCAAAACGGTGCGCCGCGCGGCGAGAAACACTTTATTTTTTACAATCCTCCCGTCATCAACGAAGAACTGGGTATCCGCAAATCGGTCATCAACGAAGCCAGCCGCATCGCGACGGACTTTCTTCTCAAGAACGTGCAGACCATCGTATTCGGACGCAGCCGCCTGCGAGTGGAAATCCTCACCACCTACCTTAAACGCGCCATGGAGCGCAATAAGAAGAATCCCGACCGCATCCGCGGCTATCGCGGCGGCTATCTGCCCAACGAACGCCGCGATATCGAAGAGGGAACCCGCTTCG
>CAZFOX010000013.1:0-7878 GCA_964520565.1 uncultured bacterium
GGAACCGGCCAGAATGGCGCCGACTTTTACATCCTCGCTGTATTCGGCCAATTCGTTGGCCTTGCCAAGCAGTTCCAGGGCGACCGGCTTGAGTTCGCCGTCTTCCTGTTCCGCAAAAACCCAGATTTCGTGTGCCGATGCCATAGCCGTTTTTTCCTATGTAAGATTAACCCAGGACGTGGTCGTCGATGAGTTCGCGCATCAGACCGTAGATGCCGTGTTCGGTGGCTTCCACGCTTTTGTGGTCGCCGGTTTGCAGGGTGACTTTTTGAACCTTAAACACCCAGGTAGGAGAGCCGTCGTATCCGATCCGGTTGGGTTGAACGTCGATGTCGTCCGCGCTCCAGACGGGAATCAGAAGGCCTTTTTCTTCGAGCCGCCGAGCTTCGGTATCCACCATTTGGGCGTATTCCTCTTCGGTGCGGTCGGGGAATTTCATTTTCATCTGCACAGGGAGGGCGAGGCGGCTGTTGACGCCGCGGTACTGGATGATCCGTTTGGCGTTGCGCGGCCGGGGGAGGACATAACCGCCAGTGACCGTGATGAGGGCCGGGGGTGTCAGTTTCAGGATTTCGTAACCGCCTTCCACTTCGCGGCGAACCACTACCTTATTATCTTCTTTCCAGACTTCCTGGGCATAGGTCGCCTGGGGTAGCCCGAGTTTTTCGGCGACCTGGGGGCCGACCTGGGCGGTGTCGCCGTCGATGGCCTGGCGCCCGCAGAAGATCAGGTCGTAAGGCCCCATTTTGCGGATGGCCTGGCAGAGAGTGTAGGAAGTGGCGAGGGTGTCGGCGGCGGCGAAGCGCCGGTCACTGAGCAGGATAGCCCGGTCGGCGCCGCGGCTGAGGGCGTCTCGCAGGATATCCACGGCGCGCGGGGGTCCCATGGTCAATACTTCGACCGTGCCTTTGTAGCGGTCTTTAACCTGTAGCGCTAACTCCAGTGCGCACAGGTCGTCGGGGTTGAAAACCGCGGGCAGCGCCGCCCGGTTGACTGTACCATCTTCCTTCATGGTCTCGGCGGTAATATTCTTTGTATCGGGAACCTGTTTGACCAAGACAATGCAACGCACGGGTCGTCTCCAATGTGGCAGCAAGAATCCAAAAACGGAGGTTATTTGGGTCAAGCCGGATTTAGAAAGATTCTGTATAGTAAATTTGGTGATTTCAGCGTGTTAATCCGAAGAATCGCCGAATTCTAAAGGGATGGGGGAAAAATTCAAGGGGTTTGAGAAAATGGCTGAGTCCCGGCCGGGAGAAAGGTAAACCGTTATGAGCATCATTCTCTTTACAGGAAACCAAGATCGGTAGGAGGACGGTATACTTTTTTCTGATGGTTATTTCTTGATATAATAAAAGAGGAGAGGAAAAGGAGATGTCTAAAATGGATATTTCTCTTTCGCTCGAATTGGAAAAATGGGACAGGATAAAATAACCAGCGGTTTGTACCAAACTGCCAGCGATGTAATTCATGAAGCATTGCGACTTTTGAACGAACGGGACACACTCGTTCAAAAACGCCTGTGCGGGTTAAGGGCCGACATTCAGAAAGGCCTGGAAAGCTGCCCTGCGACACCGCTCGATAAGCAAGAGTTCTTTTCGGGGGTGAAATGAAGAGATTTTTTATGGTTTCATTTATGGCGTATATAGTATAAAAGACGGATAGCGAGACGGAATATGATTGACAGGCGTTGTTTTTGCGGGTATTCGGCGTTGGGAGCTTTGGCGTTACTTTATTCTCCCCTTCGATCGGCGGCGGCGCCGGCCAGGGAATTGAAGGCCGATGTGGTCGTTATCGGCGGCGGGGTCGGCGGGTGCGCGGCGGCGCTGGGGGCGTTGCGCAATGGGAAGAAAGTCATTCTGACCGAGGAGACCGATTGGATCGGCGGACAGCTGACCCAGCAAGGCGTCCCTCCAGACGAACATCCCTGGATCGAAACGTTCGGATGCACGCGGGCGTACCGGAATCACCGGAACGGGATTCGGCAATACTACCGCGATCACTATCCGTTGACCGATAGCGCCCGGCAGACCTGGAATTTGAATCCGGGTGCGGGCGGAGTATCGAGAATCTGCCACGAGCCGAGAGTGAGCCTGGCCGTTTTGCAGGCTACTTTTGCATCCTATTTGGGCAGCGGAATGTTGATCCTGTTGTTGAACAGCGTTCCGGTCGAGGCAGAGGTGGAGGGGGATTATGTACGCGCCGTCGGCGTCCGAAACTCTCTGAGCGGAAATACGGTTACGCTGCGAGCTCCCTATTTTGTCGATGCGACGGAGATGGGCGATCTCTTGCCGATAACCGGTACTGAGTTCGTGACCGGGGCGGAATCGCAGAAACAGACCAACGAGATGCATGCGCCGTCTGAGGCGCAACCTAATAATATTCAGTCCTTTACATGGTGTTTTGCGATGGACTATCTGGAGGGCGAAGATCATACCATCGAGAAGCCGGAGATGTACGAATTCTGGCGCGATTACACGCCGAAACTGACTCCACCCTGGCCGGGAAAGTTATTCGCCTGGTCGTATTCGAATCCATTTTCACTGGAGGATAAAGAGCTGCGTTGCGATCCGGCGGCGGAGATTGCGGGCGAATATTACGGCCTTTGGTATTACCGGCGCATCGCTTACAGGAACAACTTTGCGCCGGGAGCCTATCCCAGCGATATCACGATTGTGAACTGGCCGCAGAACGACTACCTGCTGGGGAATCTTTATAACGTCACGGAAGAGGAAAAGCAGAAACACCTGCGCCAGGCGATGCAGCTAAGCCTGTCGCTGCTTTATTGGATGCAGACCGAAGCGCCTCGGAAAGACGGAAAGACCGGATCGCCGGGTCTGCGGTTGCGCGGAGATATTCTGGGGACGGAACATGGATTGGCGAAGTTTCCGTATATTCGGGAGTCGCGGCGCATTCAGGCGGAGTTTACCGTGCTGGAGGAGCATATCGGAACGGAAATGAGGAGCCAGGCGCTGGGGGGTAAAAAGGAAGACCTGCGTGCGGAATCGTTTCCCGATTCGGTGGGGCTGGGGAGTTACCGGATTGATCTTCACCCCAGTACGAGCGGGGATAACTATATCGATATCAGCAGCTTGCCGTTTGAGATTCCCCTGGGGGCGCTGATCCCCAAGCGGATGGAAAACCTGATCGCCGGGTGTAAGAACCTGGGAGTTACTCATTTGACCAACGGGCCGTACCGGACGCATCCTGTTGAATGGAATATCGGCGAGTCGGCGGGACTTTTGGCGGCTTATTGTGGGACGACTGGTGAAAAGCCGCGAGGGATACGGAATACACCAGAAAAATTGCAGGCGTTTCAGCGGTGGATCGAGGCGCAGGGGGTGGAGATTCGCTGGCCGTCGCTGCGCCCGCTCTGAGCGGGGGGTGTTTCGGGGGATTATATGGAATTTACCCGCTTGAAAAAGCGGCCAAGGCTGCTATAACATAGTTCGCCAATCAAGCGATGGTGGGGTGGCCGAGTTGGTTTAAGGCACCGGTCTTGAAAACCGGCGTGCGGGAAACTGTACCGTGGGTTCGAATCCCACCTCCACCGGGATTGAAGCTCTTTTCAGATTGGGGTAAAGGGATACAATAGTCCGACCAAATCTGTTCCTGCGGAGAATTCCGCAAGGCGATCTTTGACAGAACTGGAGGGGTGGCCGAGAGGCTGAAGGCACCGGTTTGCTAAACCGGCATACGGGAAACTGTATCCAGGGTTCGAATCCCTGCTCCTCCGTTACTTTCCTTCCCTGTATTCCATACACAATTCCGTAAACACGTATTTATCAAGAATCGTTATCTTCCTATTTTCCCGATGAGAGAAAAGAAGGAAAATCCATGCAATTTTATAAAGCAGGGGTACGGCGGATTGTGATCAAAGTCCTAGTAGCAATCGTGGGATTGTATCTTTTCTCACGCTGGTTCGAGCGCGCCAATATCTGGATGCCCACCCGGACAGTCGAGGGAACGCCGGAGGCGGTAGGTCTGGCTTATGAGGATATCTATTTTGAGACCGAAGACGGCGTGCGGTTAAATGGATGGTTTGTCCCCAGCGGCAATCCGGTGGCGGCGCTGGTGTTTTGCCACGGGAATGGGGGGAATATCGGCCACCGCCTCGAAAGCCTGCGGCAGTTTCATTCGTTGAATCTGAATGTGTTTATCTTCGATTACCGGGGATATGGAAGAAGCCGGGGATGGTTGACCGAGGAGGGAACCTACCGCGACGCGATGGCGGCCTACCGTTGGTTGAAAACGAAATGCCCCGAATTGCCCATCATTCTGTTCGGACGTTCGCTGGGTGCGAACGTGGCCGCCGATCTGGCGGCCAAGGTGGACGCGGCGGCGTTGATCTATGAAAGCGGTTTCAATTCGGTTCAGGACTTAGGCTCGGAATTGTTCCCTTTTCTGCCGGTGCGGTGGATGACGAAATACAAATACAACGCCATCGACAAGGTTCAGAATATAAAAATGCCGATTCTGGCGATTCACAGCCCGCAGGACGAGATTGTTCCTTTTCGTCATGGAAAGAGATTTTTTGAAGCCGCGAACGAGCCGAAGCGTTTTTTGGAGATATCCGGCGGGCATAACGAGGGGTTTATTGTTTCTGAAGAGAGATATCTGGCGGGATGGAAGGCGTTTTTGGAGGAAGCGGTTTTCCCTTCGCGATAATTTTGGGGAGAGAGTATGGAGCGCGGGCGTCCTCGCCCGCCGGCAGGGGGAGACAATCGCGCCCCTCACCGAAGCACTCTCGCGGCTCGGATGGAACCTCGCCCTCCCGAATTTTAGTTCAAGGAAAGCAGTGGGTGTAATATTGGAGGAAGAGCAGGGGGCTTGCAGGCGTGACGCCTGATCTACTTTTTGGGCGATGAGATTGCTTCTCTGCGCTCGCAATGACAGGGGTGAGGGGGGATGATAGATAGGTGTCGAAATGGTTTATTATCTGTGATAGTATCCTATTGGAGATTCTTTCAAGGCGATTCTGCGAGTTTGTTTCTCAAAACACCTCTGGAGCCTGGAAAGAAACTACTGAAACCGGAATTTCTAATATCTTGGACTAGGAACTACACTCGCGAGGGAGAATCATGAATACCAACAATCGCCGAGAATTTATTAAGAAGGTTTCTCTCGTTCCTGCCGCAACGCTATGGGCACCGTCCGTTTTGGGCGCGAACGACCGCGTCAATCTTGGATTGATCGGGGGGAAAAACCGGGGGTGGCAGGTCGCGCAGGAGGCGCTGCAGTGCGGGGCGCGGATCAAGACTTTTTGCGATATCGACGAAGCCGTACAGCGGGATATCGGAGGCCGGATTGCCGCAGGGCAGGAAGGCAAGGCTCCCGGGTATTGCGTGAATTACGAGGACGCGCTGAACGATAAAGAAATCGATGCGGTCATCATCGCCACGCCGGATCACTGGCACGCCATCCAAACCATTCATGCCTGCCAGGCGGGGAAGGATGTTTATATTGAAAAGCCGCTTTCCAAGAGCATCGAGGAAGGGCAAAAAATGCGGGACGCGGCGCGGAAGTACAACCGCATCGTGCAGGTGGGTCTGCAGCGGCGCAGCATGAATTACTGCGACAGCGCCGCGGAATATGTGGCATCGGGGAAATTGGGGAAACTCTGCGAGATTAAGGCGTGGATGTGCCAGACGCGCGGTTCCATCGGCAATCCGGCGGATTGCGATCCCCCCCCGGGGGTCGATTACGACCGCTGGCTGGGACCGGCGCCCAAGCGTCCGTTTAATCCCATGCGGTTTCATTACAACTGGCGTTTCTTTTGGGATTACTGCAATAGCGAACAGGGCAACCAGGGCGTGCATATGCTGGATATCTGCATGAAGACGGTGCAGAAGATTCGCGGAAAGGCAAATTGCATGCCGACGCATGTCTCGGGCAACGGCGGCATTTATTGGCTGACCGATATGAAGGAAGTGCCCGATACCCAGGTAGTCACTTACGATTTCAGCGATTTTATGCTGGTGTGGGAACTGCGCAGCTACGGCAGCCACAGACCGGTGGAGGGTTCGGATGCGGGCATTGGGTTTTACGGTTCGGATGCGGCGCTGATCGTGAATTTTTATAAGAAGAACTGGACGGTATACCGTAAGGACGATTCGGAAGAGACGAGCGAATCGGATTCGGGAAACGAAACCCGCTTGCATATGCAGAACTTCCTCGATTGCATCCGATCGCGCAAGGAACCGAATGCGGATGTGGAGCTGGGGCGGCTCAGCACGACGATCTGCCATCTAGGGAATATTTCTTATCATCTGAAGCGGGATATTCACTTCGATCCGAAAACAGAAACCTTCGGCGACGACAAGGAAGCGAACGCCATGCTGACGAAGGAGTACCGGGAACCGTATGGATTGCCGGCGGTGTGAGAATTTCTATAGGGAATACACAATGAAAAAATATCTCGTAGTTCATTTCCTTATTCTATTTTTCGGTATAGGGAATACGTTTGCCGATAACGGCGATACGTCGTGGTTTCGCGCCGCCCGGTTTGGCGTCTTCGTTCATTTTCTCGGTGGGGGGGACAATTGGAATGAGCAGGTGAACGCTTTCGATGCGGAGGCATTTGCCGAGCAGGTCGAACAGACCGGCGCGAAGTATGTGATTTTCACGCTGGGGCAGAATTCCGGGTATTATTGCAGCCCCAACGCCACCTATGAGAAACATGCCGGATACCAACCTGGCGAACGGTGCTCGAAGCGGGATTTGCCGATGGAATTGGCGGACGCTCTGGCCCAGCGGGGAATCCGGCTGATGCTCTATCTCCCCTCCCGTTCGCCGCAGACGGACAAGAAAGCGATGGCGGGACTCGGCGACGTGAACGAGCAGGAGCCCGCGCCGCAGGAATTCACCCGGAAATGGTCGGAAGTGATTCAAGAATGGTCGGTGCGGTATGGGGAAAAGGTCTCCGGCTGGTGGTTCGACGGCGCGTATAACACGAAGGGCTGGGACGATCTTTCGCAACCGGCGAACTGGAATACCTGGGCGGCGGCTTGCCGGGCGGGGAATCCGAAAAGCATTCTTGCTTTCAACCGGGGAGTCGGCGTCGATAAGTCGTATATCCGGCAGTGCGAGGCGCAGGATTACACGGCGGGGGAAGAGAACGCTTTTACGGCGACGCCCTTGGATAATCCGGCGCAGGGCGGCATTCAATGGCATATCCTTTCGTATCTGGGGACGTGGTGGGGGAAAGCGGACGGTCCGAAGTATACGGATGAATATATGATAGGGTATGTGAAAAAAGTTACGCAACAGGGCGGCGTAGTGAGTATCGATGTCAACGTGTCGGCGGAGGGGAAAATATTCGAACCGCATTTCAATCAGCTGAAGGCGATCGGGAAAAATCTTCGCTAAAATTTTTATTCATTCTTATTTTTAATAATGTACCGGCTTCGTTCCTGGAGGGCTCCCTCCAGGAATTTTTGTATGTAGGCCTCGTGGGGTTTCAATTCGAGCGCTTTTCGATAATAGGCGATGGAGCGATCCAGGCTATCGGCGGCTTTTTCGAACATCCCGTTATCGCGGAAGATAAAGGATCGCCGGTAAAGAACCGTTGCGATGTTGGTATAGACGACATCGTTACCGGGATCGAGGGCTTCCGCTTTTTGGAATAGATCCAAGGCGGCATCGGTGTTTCCGCTTTCGAGATAGGCCGATCCCAGATTGGTCAGGACGCGGATTTTATTCGGGCTGAATCGATACGCATTTTCCCACAGGCTCAATTCGCTATACCAGACCCGATTGCGCTGCAGAGTTGCGAAAGCTAGGACGGCGATGATGACGTAGAGGAGAATCGAACTATACGAGAAAGCACGAACAGGATTTTTCGAGAGGCGTTCCATTCCCCAAAAGAGCGTCGTAACG
>CAZFOX010000013.1:7888-19039 GCA_964520565.1 uncultured bacterium
GATGGCCAGGAATGCGCCCATTGAAGGCAGATAGAGCCGGTGTTCGTAAATGACATCCACGATAGGAATGAGACCGGATTCGGGGAGCAAGGTTAATAAGAACCAGAAGATTCCGAACGAAATCAAGCGAAGCCGCGTATCGCCCGCATTTGAACGACGGAGGAATAAGATTCCGATCGTCAGGAGTGTTGCCAGAAAAAAGAAAGAGAGAATCACCGGCAGGTTCCAGAACGAAGAATAGAGCGGGTAGTCGTAATCGAAGTTTTGGTGAATGGGGACGAACAATAACCGGATGTAGGTAACGATCACGCGCAGTTCCGTGAAGAGGTAGGTGGAGCGGTGCATGTCGGTCAGGACTTTCGATTCGGAGGCGGCTTGTTGAATGAAACCGGCATCACTTCCCGACGTTGCCAGATAGCTGAGGGGGACGATCAGGCACGCGAGAGCGAATGGAAGAAGGGCGTACAGTCTGCGAGACCGAGAGGAGTGAAAAAAACAACAATCGTATACCCAAAGCGCCAGGGGGATGGTGAAGGTGATTTCCTTGGTTTTCAGGGCCAGGAGGGAACATAACAGGGAGCCGATATAAAAAATTTTTCGCCTGGACGATAATTGCCAACGGATAAACAAGAACAGAGTCAGCAGATAAAACAAGGTAGCCAGTGAGGCGAAGCGCTGCACTATGTAGGTGACCGCCTGGGTTTGGATAGGATGGGAGACGAATATACCGGCGGTGAAGAAAGCGAGGGATTGGATGGCGCGATTATCCGATTTGGGATGGTGTATAGATAGATTCTGCCAGAAAGGAGTTTTTGCAGTGATAAGGATGAGGGAATAAACCAGCCAGGCGTTGGCGAGATGGATTAGAAGATTGAGTAAATGATAGCCCCAGGTATGCAGGCCGTGGATTGAGTAATTGACGGCGAAGGTGAAGAAACCGACAAAGCGCATGACGAAATCGCGATAACCGGGAAACGATTCGGCCCGGCTGGGGTGGAAGAAATATTCAAAGGATTGAATCAGGGGATTTGCGACAATGTTGCGGTTATCGTCGAATTGAAAGGGTACGTAGAACGAGTTGGCATAAGCGATACAACCCAGCGAAAATAACAAGAGCGGAGGGAATACAACGGAGCGGAGACTTTGGTTGGATGACGGATCGGTCTGTTTCATGAACGGATGGCCATACAAATAAAGGGCCGCCCCGGACGGGGCGGCCCTTATTGAGATTCTATTTTTTCTATTCCTGGAGAAATTCCACGGGACCCAGGTTCCCGATGGGGCCGAACCAGGGAGGTTTACCGCTGGTTTTCAGCAGGAAGACAAGGAAGGTATAGCGATGGCCGAATTGAGGCCCTTCCTTAAATGCCGGAGCGATCCAGGGCGTTCCCTTGGCCCAGACGAAATGAGTAGACGATCCGGCCGTGGTTCGCGCCATGTAAGCGAAGTTCGGTGAATCGTCCACTTTCACGTAGATGTGGCAATCGACGAATTCCGAAGGATCGACTTCCCACGGCTCCGCGTTCCAGCGAATGACCAGATTCCGGGCGGTGGAGGAATCCCGGTCGACGCCATTACTTAGATCGGCGCTGGATTGCAGGTCGTCGGAGACGGTTACCCAAGGCAGGAACGTAACGGAACCCTGGGTGTCGAAGGGGCCGTAGAAGACCGGCTGACCGCTTTTAGTAAGTCCAAAAGCCCGGAACCGATAGACGTGACCGAACTGGGGCCCAGCCCAGTGAAGGGGAGAGACGTTCTTTCCAAAGGGTTTCCATTCGAAGAACGTATCCGTTCCATTCCCCGTGCGCCCGAGATAAACAAACTCCGAATCGCGATCCGTTTGGAAGTAAATATGGATATCGGCGATATCGGGAAGAACGTTCAGGTTCGGGGGAATGAACCAGCGGACAACGATGGAGCGCTTTTGATCGGCGTCGTAATCGAAACCGTTGCTCAGGTCGGTTGACGTGTTGGGGTTATCGGTGATATAGACCCAGGGCGCGGCGGCGGTAATCGGGGTGGGCGTCGATGTAGGCGTCAGGGTGGGCGTTGCCGTGGGTGCGGGCGTATTTGTCGGTGTGGCGGTTGGCGTTGACGTGGCGATCGGTGTGAATGTCGCCACCGGCGTAGCGGTTGGAACCGGGGTCGATGTCGCGGTTGGCGTAAACGTCGGCGTGGCCGTCGGGATTAAAGTCGGCGATGGAGTCGGCGTCGGGGGCGAGGGGGGCAGTCCAGCCGGTTGGAGAATCTGGATGGCACCTTGTTGCGTTTCATTATTCAGACCGGTGACATAGAGATTGGCGTTTTCATCCACACAGATTCCGAATGGAGAGAATGGAGCGGTCAGCGCGCCATTCCCGGTGGTCTTGGCAAGGTACTGACCTGTATAATCGAAAATATGAACGCCTTCGGCGCCGGCCTGGTTATCCACCACGTACAGATTTCCAGGGGGATCCACCGCAATACTCAGGGGAGATTGCCAGGTGGAGGAATCGCCGTAGTTGCGTATAAAGCTTCCATTGGAATCGAAACTCTTGACGGTTTTGTTTTGTTGATCGACCACATAAATAGTGCCGGAACTGTCGACGGCGACTCCACCGGGCGAGTTGAAATTAGTGAATCCGCTGCCCGCCGTGCCCCATTGTCCCAGATAGGTACCCTGAGAGTCGAATTTTTGCACGCGGTTGTTGCCCATTTCCGTAACATAGACATTTCCGCCGATGTCGGTTGCAATGCCGACGGGGGTGTTGAATTGGCTGTTACCTGCCCCTGGTGTGCCCCATTGGGTCAGGAAAGTACCGTTCGGATCGAATTTTTGGACGCGGCTGTTTCCGGTATCGGTGACGTAGGCGTTGCCGGAAGAATCGATCGCGATACCGATGGGGCCACTCATTTGCCCGTTGGCGGTTCCATGGCCGTTGCCGATGTTTTTCTGGGGTTCGCCGCTGGGATTAAAAAGCCGGATATAGTGAGTGGCATAATCGGCTGTATAGATATTCTTGTTGCCGTCCAACGCCACTCCGCGGGGAACGAATCCAGCGGGTGCTATTGTCTTGGCGAGAGAATAGTTATACCAATTTGGAGCGATGGTGGGGGTTGGCGTTGCGGTTGGCAAAGGGGTATTGGTGGGGGTGCTGGTCGGGATTGGCGTTGGTGTTGACGTGGCGGGAGGCGTGTTGGTGGGCGTTGGTGTGGCGGCCGTTCCCGAGGGCGAGTAAACGAATACGCCGCCTTGCACGTCGTCGTTGGCTACATAGATAGAACCTTGCTCGGAGACGTAAATCCCCCAGGGATTCTTTAAGGCGGGATTCCCGGCGCCGGTTTCCAGGGTTTGATTCAGTGTGCCATCGTATTTGTAAATCTTAACGTTTGGCGTTGCAGGGCCGGTGTCCACGACGTAATAGTTTCCCGAATTATCCACGGCGATTCCCTGGAAGTTATTCGTCGAGTTTCCCGAAACAAGAGTATTTAGGGAACCTCCGGAGGGATTGTATTGATAAATGGACTGGCCGTTGGCCCCACCGGTTACATAGACGTAACCACTACTGTCGACGGCGATGCCGTTGGGAGACGTAACGCTGCTTGTTGGATTAAAATCGGTTTGAACCGTTCCCTGGGAATCGTATTTGACGACCTGATTGGTTCCAGAGTTTGCAACGTAGATGTATCCAAACGGATCGAGACCGATTCCTTTCGGATAGGTTCCGGCTCCGGTGCTCCACGTTTTCGACAATTCGCCGGTGGGAGTGTATTTCCATATCTGATGACTATTGGTATTGGAGTAATAAATATACCCATTCGGATCGGCGCCGACGCCGCTGAAGTTATACATATTGGTGGGATCGGCAAGGGTGATTCCAGGGAAACTGGTGACTTTTGTACCGCCGTACGTGTATTGATAGATGCTGCGGTAGGAAGCGTCCAATACATACAGATAATTCGAATTGCCGGTGATGCCCCGGGGGCCGAGAAGACCGGTCTGGTATTGTTTGGAATAGGTAAATTGAGAGGGAGCCGTTCGGGTGTCCTGGTAGGTTTTATAGTAAGTATGAAGGCGTTGTTTCTCCGGTTCGGAGACATAGACGGTGCCGTTCTCTCCGTAAATAATCCCCCCGATGGATGTAAACGGTTGTCCGTCGTTTCCCCTGTAGACGGAGCCGAGCGAATTGCCGGAGGAATCGTAGTAATCGATGCTGGTTCCGGACGATTTTCCGGGATTGATTACGGCGTAATTTCCCGTGCTATTGTCTACCGATATGGCTTTGCTCTGTGGACCGCTATATGTTCGCGTCCAGATCTGATTACCCGAAGAGTCGTATTTCACGGTCAAGAAATCGCCCTCGTTGCTGGCTGTGGTTTTGTTGCCGGTTACGTAAACGTTACCCTGCGAATCCACAGCGACGGCGCTGGCGGATGATTCTGTTTTAGCCGGTCCGCTATATCGTTTCACCCAGAGTTGCTTGCCGGAGGAATCGTATTTGACGGTGGCAAAATCGAGTTGGCCGCTGTTTGTTTCGGAGGTGCTGGTGCCGGTGACGTAGGCGTTTCCGGAAGAATCCACGGCGATACCCCAGGCAGAATCGTATTGTTTTGCCGGTCCGCTATATCGTTTCACCCAGAGTTGTGTGCCGGTGGGGCTGTATTTAACGGTGGCGAAATCGCTCGATTCTCCCGATTCGACAAAGGAACCGGTCAGGTAAGCGTTACCCTGTGAATCCACCGCCAATCCTGTCCAGTTGTTCGGTTTGCTGGTATTGCCGACAGGGATACTATTAACGCCGGGGGCTGGAGAGCCGCTATACGTATGGGGAACGACTTGCTGATAGGATGAATCGAGAACGTATACATAATCCTGATTGCTTGCGATCGCCGTTGGATAATGGACTCCCTGCGTGGTAACAGCTGTTCCCGGAAACCAGTGCGCGATCGAAGTGGCTGCCTGTTCGTCTTTCGTGCCGGTGTTAAATATTTCAACGGTTTTGGCGGTGTTATCGACGATGTAGACTTTCCCATTATAGGCGGAGTAAATGCCCGTCGGATTGCCGAAGGGATAGATACCGGATACTTTGTCAAAGTAATTGATAAAGCTCCCATTTCCATCGTAATAATTGATCCGCGCTGTCGATGTCGTTCCCGATGTGGTTAAAGGCTGAAAAACCAGTATCCGTGTAGTCATGCCCTTGTTATCTGTCCTGTATTGAATGGCGACTCCTTTGCCCGATTGACCGGCATACTTTTTAGTCCAAATCTTTTTTCCAGACGAATCGTATTTAATCGTACAGAAATCCCACTGAGATTCGGTTTTCTGAGAATTGCCTATCACATAGACGTTATTCCATGAATCCACTGCCACTCCCGAAGGATTCATTTTTTGCTGATCCCAGGTAGGGCCGGAGTAATGTTTCACCCAGGCATGTTTGCCAGAGGTGTCGTATTTAATCGTGGCGAAATCAGAGTCGCTGGTAGTGCCGGTCACATACGAATTTCCTTGTGTATCGGTTGCGATTCCCGTGGTATCCTTGAGAGATTCACCCTCTGAATATCTTTTTACCCAGGACTGTTTTCCGTCTTTATCGTATTTAATCGTGGCAAAATCGGTATTTCCAGAAGATAATTTCGCTTCTCCGGTCATATAGAGATTTCCGGTTGAATCGGTAGACAGGCCGGTCCATTTGTTCGGATTGTTGGGATCGCCGACGGGTATAGAAGACACTTTGGGTGGTGTTGTATCGGTCGCTATATTGTATTTGGAAACGGTTTGTTGGGTTTTATCATAAACGAATAGAGAATTCTGATATCCCGTTATCAAGGCGGGATCGACCATTCCCTCGGTTATGACTCCAGACCAAACGTAGGCTTCGTCGGCAGCCAGAATGGGTAGCGTGAAAAGAAGTCCAGCCGTTATGGTGGCTAACAGATAAAAACTCCGGTTGTTATGAAAGAGTTCTCCCATGATCATTGCACCTGCTTTCAAAAGATTTCAATGAATGAACCATTTTAGACATAAAGGAAGTACCAGGTAAGAGCGCATATGTAATTGAATCTTACAATATTTCAGTGTCTGATTAATAATAATTACATAAGGATTTCTTTTAGTGTAAAAAAATTTCCGATTTTTGGGTGATTCTCAACCCTATCGCGTTTTATATATTCTCGATACTCTACTGCGTAAAGAAAATGGAGATGGGAACGGGCTCGAGAATTTATGGTGCGAGGCTGCCGCCGATGCCGGGTAATCATGGATGATAATCTGGCAAAAAGTGTCTTGAAGACGAAACTCACACTATATTTTGTACCAGTCACTGGGATCAAGCCACGAAGTCTTGTGGATTAAATTTACGTTGATGATTTTTACCGTTTCGTCATAGATAACCGTAATCTTATTTCCTAAGGAGTCGTCCTATGCGAGGGAAAGCTCTTGTTCCATGGGTGGGGATGTTGCTGTGGGTATGCACATCCTGTGGGGTGAATCAGTTCAAGGAGACCATCAAAGGTTGGTTTGGAGAAGAAACGCCGAAGCGGCTGGAGACGCGGCGGCTTTCGTTGTTTGAGTATGAAGACAAGCTTATGGGCGCCTGGGCGGGGAAAATGATCGGTGTGAGTTACGCCGCTCCTTACGAATTTCAGTATCTGGGGAAGATCATGGAAGAGGGAGTCATTCGTCCCTGGAGGCCTGAATATATAGAAAACGCCTATCAGCAAGACGATCTGTACGTTCAGATGACATTTTTGCAGGCGATTGAGGAGAAGGGATTGCAGATTGCCAGCCGGGAAGCGGCGGATTATTTCGCCAAGACAAATTATCCATTGTGGCACGCCAACGATGCGGGGCGGCGCAATATCCGAGCCGGGATTTATCCACCCGATTCGGGGCATCCCCGGTATAATCCTCATGCCAACGATATCGATTTTCAGATCGAGGCCGATGTGTTTGGAATCCTGTGTCCCGGTATTCCCCGGATGGCGCTCGCTCTGGCCGAACCCTTTGGCGCGATCATGAATTACGGGGACGGTGTGTACGGCGGATATTTTGTTGCGGGAATGTATAGCGCCGCCTATTTCGGGAACGACCGGATGGCCGTTATTGAAGAGGGGCTGAAATGCATTCCCGCCGAGAGCCAGTACGCCCTGTTGATTCGGGACGTGCTGGAGTATTACCGGAGCAATCCCGCCGATTGGCAGGGATGCTGGAAGATGCTGGAGGATCAATGGGGGAACACGGATTTATGCCCGGAAGGATATCGGCAGCCGTTCAATATCGACGCCAAGATGAACGGGGGTTATGTAGCGATCGGGTTGTTGTATGGCGAGGGAGATTTTGCCAGGACTCTGGAGATCGCAACACGGTGCGGCCAGGACAACGATTGCAACGCTTCGACGGCGGCGGGTGTCCTCGGCGCGTTACATGGGTACAGCCGGATTCCCCATGATTATAAAAGCCGGATTCCCCTGATCGCCGACCGAGTATTTCTCCACACAAAATATAACTTCACGACGCTGATTCAGACCTGCCGTCAGTTGACAACCCGGATTGTGGAACGGTTTGGCGGAACGATCCAACGGCTGGGAGACCGCGAGTATTTTGCGATTCCCCTTCAAAAGGCTGTGAATCCGCCACGTCTGGCGGTTTTCACGGAAGCGATGCGGGATGGATACCAGGCAGAATGGGCGAATTTGGAAGCGATGCGGATGGAGCGTTTGCAGGGCGTCTTGAAAGCCGAATTAGCGCGCTGGGCGCCGGGATGGACGATATCCAATTGCGGGGATGGAATGAATCCCGGCTTGCGAGACCGGTACGCAAACCGATTTGAAGTGTTTGTTACTCATCCCCAAGATCAAAACACGCCTTGTGTTTTGAATTGGAGTGGAAAACTGACGGAAGAACAAACCCAGTTGCATTTGATCGTGGCGGCTTCCGATTGGGAGCCTTCGGCGGATTGGGTGTTGCGGGTGCGGGTCAATGGAAATACTCTGGCGGAGGAGACGATTGCGCTAGAGGCGGGGCGGGTGAAGTGGCACGAATTCCGCTACGATCTGTCGGCGTATGGGGGACAGGATATCGCTTTGCAATTGGAGAACGCCGCGGATGAGTGGAGCGGCGAGGCCGCCTTCTGGGGGAGAATCGAGTTTGTGAAACAAGAAAAATCATGATCGCGGAAGGTTCTTTTTTATCCCTGGTGCCGCCCCTGGTGGCCATCGTTTTGTGTATCCTGTTGCGGCAAGCGGTCATCGCGCTGTTGGCGGGGATTTTCGTTGGTGCTTTTCTTCTCTACGATTTTTCTCCGTGGACGGCGTTTTTTCGAACGTTCGATGAGATTCTCCTGCAGACGTTTATCGATGCCGATAATGCCGTGGTTCTCTTCTTTACGGTGCTCACCGGTGGGGTGACCGGAATTTTGAGTGGAAGCCCGGCGGCCCGCCGGCTGATCGCCTATCTCGCCACCCGGCTGCGCCACCGCGGGAAAGCGATGGTGACAATCTGGCTATCGGGCGTGTTGTTTTTCATAGACGATTATGCGAATTGCCTGGTGGTTGGCAACGCGTATCGCGGACTTTGCGACCGCCTGCGGATTTCCCGGGAAAAGCTGGCCTATCTGGTGGATACCACCGCCGCTCCGGTTACTTCGCTGGCGTTGGTTTCCACCTGGATCGGGGTGGAAATATCGCTGATCAACGATTCATTGCAAGCGTATGGCAATCAGGAATACACTGGCTATAGCCTGTTTCTTTTCTCCATACCCTACCGGTTTTATCCCGTTCTGGCGATGGTGTTTTGTTTGATGGTCTGTTATACCGGCCGAGATATCGGTTCGATGCGCATCGCGGAAAAACGCGCTATGGAATCGGAGTCCGAGATAGAAGATCCCTTCGATTCCGAGCCGGGTACCGGAGTCGATAGATGGTCGTATCTGGTTTTTCTTCCCCTATTGGTATTGGTAATATCCTCTGTTGCGTTGCTTTTGTGGCATGGATACCATAACGGCGCTCCCGTGGATTGGTCGAATCCGCTGCAAACCCTGATGGGACTCTTTGCACAGGCGGATCCATTCCGTTGTCTGTTATGGGCGACGCTGATTGCCACGCTGATGTCTTTTGTTGTGCACCTAGGTTTGTTAAGCGAATCGTTTCACGATGTCAACAAGACCTGGTTTGAAGGATGCCAGGCGATGTTCACTGTCTGTGTGATCTTGACGCTGGCCTGGAGCATCGGCGGTGTGTGCAAGCGTCTCGATACCGGCTCATACGTCGCTTCACTGTTGGGAAAGGGCTTCGATCCCTCCTATTTGCCGTTGCTGACCTTTTTATTTGCCGCTGCGATCAGTTTTGCCACCGGAACCAGTTATGGAACGATGTCGATCCTGATGCCGATTGCGCTGCCGATCGCATTGGATATTGGGGCGGGGCATACGGATATTATTTATGGAACCGTGGGAAGCGTGCTGGGAGGCGCGATATTCGGCGATCATTGTTCGCCGCTGTCGGATACGACGATTCTCTCCGCGGGCGCCAGCGGATGTTCGGTGACAGAGCATGTGAATACCCAGATGCCGTATGCGATCGTTGTGGGGGTCGTATCGGTGATCTGCCTGTTCCTGGTTCCGATCCAGGGGATCAGCGCTTTCCTGCTGGACGCAATCGGAATCATCGTGTTGGCGGGGATTTTATGGCTATTGGGACGAAAGACGCCGGAGAGAACATCCGGGTAAGTTACCTCATTCAAGAACGAATTCCGCTTTTCTTTTGACTCATCATCCATTTCTCGGATTGTCACAACCAATACCAAGGAGGAAGACGATGCGGGCAGCGAAGACGCCGTTCAAGGCCGAAGCCGGCGTTCTTCCCGTGGCTCGATGCCGGGCGAGAAAGTAGGCGATTTTCCCAACGACGATGGGTATCGGGTTCCGCGAATCATTGTGGATATCTGCGCGGCGATAATCACATTCTTCTGGCCGAACAGGCGGGTTTGGGAACGGCGAATTTATCGCAGATCGACGTGCGGGGAATGTCGATTGCCGAGGCGATGTATCCGTATGAGGGAGGGAAGAGTTCGTGAACGTACTCAAATAGATTCTATCAAGGCGATTCTGCAAGTTTATCTCTCAGAATACATTTGGAGCCTTGATAGAATTTGCAAATACATGAATTTCAAATATCTTTGGCTAGTATTCATCACAATGTTGTATCCTCGGGAATTTCAATACGATCGAGATAGAATGGGGACGATCATTTATGGATTTGGTGGGCAGAATCACTTTATTTGACTGACGAATAGATCATGCATTGGTGTGGAGCGGTGCGCATCTCGTTTTGAATCGGATGATTATACGTTCTCGTCGCTGCTGACCGGCAGATCCTCCACGATTTCTTCTTCATCTCTTGCAATGATATCTTCGGTGGTGACCCGCATGATTTCTTCCAGGGACGTGACTCCGGAGATTACTTTGAGGAGTCCCTCCTCCCGCAGTGTCTTCATCCCGGCTTTCCGGGCGGCGTCGCGCAGTTCCATGGTGGTGGCGCTATGTTCGATCAGCGAGCGGATATCTCGATTGGGAACCATCATTTCGTAGATGCCCGTGCGGCCTATGTAGCCGGTGTTGGAGCATTCACTGCATCCGCGGGGACGGAAGATGGTTTGCCCTTCCAGGATTTTTCCTTCCATACCCAGAGCTCGAAATTCTTTCGAAGAGACGGTCGATTGTTTTTTGCAATGGGGGCAGAGTTTACGAACCAGCCGCTGGGCGACGATGCTGATGATCGACGAGCTGAGCAGTTTGATATCGACGCCGATATCGATCAGCCGCGATAGAGCGGTGGAGGTGTCGATGGTATGGAGAGTGGAAAAGACCAGGTGACCGGTGAGTGCGGCGTTGACGGATATCTGAGCGGTTTCCAGGTCGCGGATTTCGCCGACCATAATGATGTCGGGGTCCTGGCGAAGGATGGAACGCAAAGCGGTGGCGAAAGTGAGGCCGGTTTTGGTGTTGTGTTGAACCTGGTTGATGCCTTCCAGTTCGTATTCGATGGGGTCTTCGACGGTGATGATGTTTTTAGTTCCGTCGTTGAGGTATTGCAAAGACGCGTATTGAAGCGTGGTTTTTCCGCTTCCCGTGGGGCCGGTGGCGAGAACGAGGCCGTGTGAAGAGGAGATAG